>SCQZ01000368.1 GCA_004299665.1 Jatrophihabitans sp. | reverse complement strand
CACTGGTCACCGGCGAGGTGACCCTGCGGCTGCGCCGCGGCGAGGACTACTCCGTCCTGGACACCCGCGGCCCCGCGCTGTCCTACCACCCGGACAAGCTGTCGATGGAGCGTGTCGAGGGCGCGGCGTTCGGGCCGGTGGACCGCATCGGGCAGCTCACGATGCGCAACCTGGACATCGCCGACTCGCGGACCAAGCTCGAGCAGTACGCCACGCAGGCCGGGGGGCAGCTCGATCGCAGCTACCTGTTCGGCGAGTTGGAGGCGGGGCTCGACTCCGGCGGTGCCGAGCGCATCGCCGCGAACCCGGGCGCCGAGGAGCAGCCCCTCGCGGACGAGACCGCGCTGGGCGAGGCGGCGATGGAGTTCGGCGTTGACTGAGAACACCCGGCTGTGGGGCGGGCGGTTCAGCGGCGGGCCGTCGCCCGAACTGGCGCGCCTGTCGGTCTCGGTGCACTTCGACTGGCGGCTCGCGCCGTACGACCTGCAGGCCTCCAGGGCCCACGCCCGGGTCCTGCACCGCGCCGGCCTGCTCACCGACGACGAGGCGACCCGGATGCTGCAGGCGCTGGACGAGCTGGCCGAGCAGGTCCGCGGTGGAGAGTTCCGTCCGGGCGCCGACGACGAGGACGTCCACACCGCGCTCGAACGCGGCCTGCTCGAGAGGCTGGGAACCCTCGGTGGCAAGCTGCGCGCGGGCCGCAGCCGCAACGACCAGATCGCGACGGACCTACGGCTGTACCTGCGCGATCACGTCCGGCAGTTGGTCGTCGCGATCGCCGGCCTCGAGTCCGCGCTGATCACCCTCGCGGAGCGCAACGCCGCGGTGGCGATGCCGGGCATGACCCACCTGCAGCACGCGCAGCCGGTGCTGCTGGCCCACCACCTGCTCGCCCACGCACATGCGCTGGCGCGGGACGTGGATCGGTTGCGCGACTGGGACGCGCGCGCGGCCGTGTGCCCGCTCGGCTCCGGTGCGCTGGCCGGCTCGTCGCTCCCGCTCGACCCGGCAGCCGTGGCGGCCGAGCTCGGATTCGACCGCCCTGCCGCCAACTCGATCGACGCGGTCTCCGATCGCGACTTCGCCGCCGAGTTCCTCTTCGCGGCGGCACTGCTCGGGGTGCACCTGTCCCGGATCGGCGAGGAGATCGTGCTGTGGGCCACGCCGGAGTTCGGGTGGGTCCGGCTGCACGACTCCTGGTCCACCGGGTCCTCGATCATGCCGCAGAAGAAGAACCCGGACATCGCCGAACTGGCGCGCGGCAAGTCCGGCCGGCTGATCGGGAACCTGACCGGCCTGCTGGCCACCCTCAAGGCACTGCCGCTGGCCTACGACCGCGACCTGCAGGAGGACAAGGAGCCGGTCTTCGACACGGTCGAGCAGCTGCTCGTGCTGCTGCCGGCGATGACCGGGCTGGTGGCGACGCTGGGGATCGAGGGGGAGCGGATGGCGGCAGCGGCGCCGGCCGGGTTCGCCCTCGCGACCGACGTCGCCGAGTGGCTGGTGCGCCGCGGCGTGCCCTTCCGCGACGCCCACGAGATAAGCGGCAGCTTCGTGGCGTACTGCGAGGAGCGCGGCCTGGACCTGCCCGACCTGGACGACGCGCAACTCGCGACGGTGAGCCCGCACCTGACCCCGCAGGTCCGGGAGGTCCTGTCGGTCGACGGTGCCCTCGCCTCGCGCCGCGCCGTCGGTGGGACCGCTCCCGAACGGGTTGCCGAGCAGATCCGGGACCTGGGCCACACCGTGGCGGCCCAGCTGGCCTGGGCCGGCGCGGCGGCGACCGGCGGGTGAGGCGCACCGCGCTGGCGCGGCCGTCGGTCGCCCTGGCACCGCGGCTGCTCGGGGCCGTGCTGCGGTCCACGGTCGGGGGCCGCCCGGTGGCGGTGCGGCTCACCGAGGTCGAGGCGTACGAGGGGACCGACGATCCCGCGTCGCACGCGTACCGCGGCCGGACCGCCCGCACGGCCGTGATGTTCGGCCCGCCGGGGTTCCTGTACTGCTACTTCAGCTACGGCATGCACTGGTGCGCCAACATCGTGTGCGACGTCGACGGCCGCGCCTCCGCGGTCCTGCTGCGCGCCGGCGAGGTCGTCGAGGGTCTGGGTACGGCCCGCGAGCGGCGGCCGGCGGCGCGCGCCGACCGCGACCTCGCCCGCGGCCCGGCGCGGCTGGCGTCCTGCCTGGGACTCGGTTCGGCCACCAACGGGGCGGACCTGCTCGCGGAGGGCTCGCCGGTGCGCCTGCTGTCCCTGCCCGCGCGCGCGGCCCCGGGCGTGCGCACCGGCCCGCGGGTC
>SCQZ01000367.1 GCA_004299665.1 Jatrophihabitans sp. | reverse complement strand
CTCACCACCGACGACGGCCTGACCGGGCTCGGCGACGCGACGCTGAACGGCCGGGAGCTGGCGGCGGCGAGCTATCTGCAGCAGCACGTGGTGCCCCTGCTGATGGGCCGGGACGCGTCACTCGTCGAGGACACCTGGCAGTTCCTCTACCGCAGCGGGTACTGGCGTCGCGGTCCGGTGACCATGGCCTCGATCGCCGCGGTCGACATGGCACTGTGGGACATCTTGGGCAAGGCAGCCGGCATGCCCGTCTACCGGCTGCTGGGCGGGGCGAGCCGCACCGGGCTGATGGCGTACGGCCACGCCTCCGGCCAGGACCTGCCGGAACTGTTCGACTCCGTGCGGGCCCACCTGGCACTCGGCTACCGCTCCATCCGCGTGCAGACCGGCGTCCCCGGGCTCGGGGCGATCTACGGCATCGCGTCCTCCCACGGGCTGCCCGGCAACGAGGGGGTGCGCTACGACCACGAACCCGCGCAACGCGGCGCGCTGCCGCTGCAGGAGAACTGGGACACCCGCGCCTACCTGCGCCACGTCCCCGGCGTGTTCGAGGCGGTGCGCAACGAGTTCGGCCCGCAACTGCCGTTGCTGCACGACGGTCATCACCGCATGACACCGCTGCAGGCGGCACAGTTGGGGAAGTCGCTGGAGCCGTTCGACCTGTTCTGGCTGGAGGACTGCACCCCCGCGGAGAACCAGGAGGCGCTGCGGCTGGTCCGGCGGCACACCACGACACCGCTGGCGATCGGCGAGGTCTTCAACACCGTCTGGGACTTCCAGCACCTGATCACCGAGCAACTGATCGACTACGTGCGCGCGGCGTCGACGCACTTCGGCGGCATCACGCCCCTGAAGAAGCTGCTGGACTTCGCGGCCCTCTATCAGATCAAGTCCGGCTGCCACGGCCCGACCGACATCTCGCCGGTCGGGTTCGCCGCCCAGTTGCACGTGGGGCTCGCCATCCACAACTTCGGCATCCAGGAGTACATGCAGCACGGCGTCCGGACCAACTCCGTCTTCCAGCAGTCCATGACCTTCCGGGACGGCTACCTGCATCCGGGCGACACGCCCGGCCTCGGTGTCGGGCTCGACGTGGACGAGGCCGGGAAGTACCCCTACGCGACCGCTTACCTGCCCTTCAACCGGTTGGCCGACGGAACGGTCCACGACTGGTGAAACGGCACGGCCTGCGATGTCAGGTCTGCGCGGACTGCAGGCAGGCGGCGCAGCGGCTCACCTGCGGCAGCAGTTCCAGGCGCTCCAGGGGCAGGGCGCGGCCGCAGGCGGCGCAACTGCCGTAGCTGCCCTCGTCCATGCGCTGCAGCGCCTCGGTCACGTCGTGCAAGGCGGCGCGGGCCGCCGCGGTGAGCGACTGGGCGATCTCGTCGTTGCGCTCCGCGCCCGCCTCCAGCCCGGCGAGCTGGTCCAGCCGGAAGCGGCGTTGCTGCACCAGCCTGGCGCGCAGGTCGTTGCGTTGCGCGGGTGTCAGCTGCCACGCGGGCAGGCGGTCCGATGTCAGGTGGTCCGGGGTCAGGGTGCCGCGGGTAGCGGGCACCGTCGGGGTGCTCACACGGGTCTCCTCGAGGTCGAATGGGTCGGTCGGGTCAGCGACCGGCCGGCGGACCTCGGGTGTGGACGCAGGGGACGACGTCGGCTGGGGGCTCGGCGGGTGTGGCGCGGTCCAGGGTGACCCGGCCACGCACGAGCGAGCGCGGGGCGTGCGGCGCGGTCGCGACCGGCTGGTCGAGCCGCGGCAGGGGCGCGTGCTGTTCGAAGGCGGTGAGGACGACCTTCTTGCCGAAGTGACCGACGTGGGACGCGCGCGGCGTCGCCGCCGCGGGCGAGGCCAGCGTCACGGCCAGCGCGCACAGCAGCGCGAAGACCAGCCCGAGGGCTGGCAGGCG
>SCQZ01000366.1 GCA_004299665.1 Jatrophihabitans sp. | reverse complement strand
ACCCTCGGCGAGGAAGCGCCCGGTCTCGCGGCGGTCCCGGTGCCGGGTGAGGCGCCGGGCCGCGGCGAGCCGGGCGTTCGACGAACTGAGCAACTCGGGGGTCCCCGCGGAAGCGCGCAGCGGTTTCGTCGGGTGGCTAGGCCGCGGCCGTACCGCCGCCGGTACCGGCCTCGGCGACGGCGGCGCGGGCCACCTCGACGAGCGCGGCGAACGCGGCGTCGTCGGTGACGGCGAGGTCGGCCAGGACCTTGCGGTCGACCTCGACGCCGGCCAGGCGCAGCCCTTGGACGAAGCGGTTGTAGGTGATGTCGTGCGCGCGGGCGGCGGCGTTGATGCGGGTGATCCACAGCTGGCGGAACTCGCCCTTGCGCGCCTTGCGGTCACGGTAGGAGTAGGTCGCGGAGTGGAGCAGTTGCTCCTTGGCCTTGCGGTAGAGCCGGGAGCGCTGGCCCCGGTAGCCGGAGGCGGCCTCGAGCGCGCTGCGGCGCTTCTTCTGGGCGTTGATCGCCCGCTTCACGCGTGCCACGGTGATTCCTCGCATGTTCAGGCCGGCTGCTGCGCAGCACCCGGCAGATGGTTGGGGATCGGTGCCGACCGTGAGTCCAGGCACCGGACGCCGGCGACAAAGGAGCCGGCGCAAGGGGTTCAGCGGCCGAGCAACCGGTTCACGCGCTTGGCGTCGGCGCCGGAGAGTTCCTTGGTGCCGGTGAGCCGGCGCGTCAGCGTCGACGGCTTCTTCTCCAGGTTGTGGCGCATGCCGGAGTGCTGGGCCAGCAGCTTGCCGCCGCCGGTCACCTTGATGCGCTTCTTGGCGCCGCTGTGCGTCTTGTTCTTGGGCATCGGGATCTTCCCTTGTCGCTGTCGGTTGTGTCGGGTGGTTCTACGGCCGTCGGCTAGGAGGCGTCGGCCTGGGGCGCGGGCACCTCGCGCTGCACCCGCGCGGGCTTGCTGCCCCGGTGCGGCGCGACGACCATGATCATGTTTCGGCCGTCCTGCTTCGGGGCCGCCTCGACGTAGCCCAGGTCCGCGATGTCCTCGGCGAGCCGCTGCAGCAGCCGGAAACCGAGTTCGGGCCGGGACTGCTCGCGGCCGCGGAACATGATCGTCACCTTGACCTTGTCGCCCTGCTTGAGGAACCGCTCGACGTGACCCTTCTTGGTCTCGTAGTCGTGCGAGTCGATCTTCGGGCGGAGCTTCATCTCCTTGATGACGGTCAGGGCCTGGTTGCGGCGGGCCTCGCGTGCCTTCTGGGCGCTCTCGTACTTGAACTTGCCGTAGTCCATGAGCTTGCAGACGGGTGGGCGGGCCATCGGGGCCACCTCGACCAGGTCCAGGTCGGATTCGAGGGCCAGTTCGAGGGCCTTGCCGATCGGCACGATGCCGACCTGCTCGCCCTCGGGTCCGACGAGACGTACCTCGGGGACGCGGATCCGGTCGTTGATCCTGGGTTCGGTGCTCATGCGCTCGTCTCCGCGCGCGCTGCGCTGGTCGGCCGATGCTCGCTTGCTGTCGTCTTCGTGCTCATGAGCTCGACTCCGCGCGCGCTGCGCTCCTCGGCCGTACCGGCCCGCGATGCTCGCTTGCTGTCGTCTTCGTGCTGATGTGACCTCCTCGGTCGGTGGATGGTGCGGTTGTTCCGGGCGCGGGCGGCGCGCGAACGACGACGGCCCCGGGCGCGATGTGCGCACGGGGCCGGACAGCCGACGAACCGGGGACGTCGGCGCGGGCCGGCGTCCACGGACCGGGACCCGGCTCGCCGCTGGTGTTTCCGCGCCGGCTCGGGTGGGAGG
>SCQZ01000365.1 GCA_004299665.1 Jatrophihabitans sp. | reverse complement strand
GCGCACCCGGGCCCAGCCGCGCTCCAGCCACGCCGGGCGCTCGGCGGCGGGCACGACCGAGGTCGCGATGGGCGAGCGCCCCGCCGGAAGTTCGGTCAGCGTGGAGGTCTCGAGGTCGCCGAAGACCGTCATCGCGACGGTGCGCGGGATCGGCGTGGCCGTCATCACCAGCACGTGGGGCGGGCGGGACGCCTTGCCACGCAGCGCGTCGCGCTGCTCGACACCGAACCGGTGCTGCTCGTCGACCACGACCAGGCCGAGGTCGGCGAACCGGACCTGCTCCTGGATCAGGGCGTGGGTGCCCACCACGATTCCCGCCGCACCACCCGCGGCGTCCAGCAGCGACGCCCGGCGCGCGGCCGAGCCCAGCGAACCGGTCAGCAGCGCCACCCGGGTCGCCCCCTCGGCAGCCCCCAGCCGCCCGGCCTGTGCCAGCGGCCCGAGCAGCGCCTCGACGGTCCGCGCGTGCTGGGCCGCCAGCACCTCGGTCGGGGCGAGCAGCGCCGCCTGGCCGCCGGCGTCGACGACCTGCAGCATCGCGCGCAGCGCGACGACGGTCTTGCCGGAGCCGACCTCACCTTGCAGCAGCCGCTGCATCGGGTGTTCCCGGGCGAGTTCGCCGGCCAGCAGCACGCCCACCTCGCGCTGGCCGGCGGTCAGCGCGAACGGCAGCCGGGCGTCGAAGGCGTCCAGCAGCCCGCCGGCCCTGGGCGGGCGGGGCGTGGCCGGGTTCGCCGCGGTGACCGCCCGGCGCTGCGCCAGCACGAGCTGCGCCAGCAACGCCTCGTCCCAGCGCAGCCGGTCCCGCGCCCGGGCCCACGCGGCGCGGTCCGCGGGGCGGTGGACGCTGCGCAGCGCGGTGTCCAGGTCGACCAGGCCCCGGGCGTCGCGCAACGGCGGCGGCAACGGGTCCGGGACCGGGTCGAGCAGCTGCAGCGCCAGGTCCACGGCGCGTGAGAGCGTCCAGGTGCGCACGTCCTTGGTCGCCGGGTAGATCGGGATCAGCGCGCCGGCGTACAGGTCCGCCTCGGCGTCGACGAGCGCGCTCTCGCGGCCGACCGTCTCCTCCAGCAGGACGTACTCGGGGTGGACCAGCTGCCGGGTGCGGTTGAACAGCCCGACCTTCCCGGAGAACAGCCCGAGCCGGCCGGGGGTCAGGTCCCGGCCGCGCCACGCGACCACCTTGCGGCCGAAGAACACCAGCTGCAGTCGGCCGGTGCCGTCCCCGACGTTCACCTCGAGCCGGACGTTGTCGCCGCGGCGCCTCACCTGCGCCCCGGTCACGCGCGCGAGCACCGTGACGTCCTCGTCGACGCGCAGGGACGCGAGGTCGGTGAGCTGGCCGCGCTCGACCAGCCGGCGCGGGTAGTGGCGCAGCAGGTCCTCGACGGTCTGCATGTCGAACGCCTTGCGCAGTACGTTCGCGGTCCGCGCGCCGGTGACCTCGACCAGCGCGGAACGCAACCCGACCGACGGCACTACTCGACCCCGAGGATCACCGGGCTGTCCGGCATGCCCGCCCGGAACACCGACACCTCCGTGAGGGCGGTGTGGGCGCGGACGCGATCGGTGATCACGACGTCCAGCCCGGACGGGGCGGTCTCACCCAGCAGCACGGTCACCAGTTCCGCACCGACGCCGAGCAGCCGGTCCACGAGGTCGCACGCGACGGCCCCGACGTCCGCCCCGATCTGGACTACGTCGCCGTCGATGAGGCCGAGCACGTCGGCCCGCCGGCACATGCCGACCGAGGTGAGTGCCGCGCCGTCCGCGACGCGCACCTGCGCGTACCGCGTGGCGCCGGCCGCCTCGGCCATGGCCACCACGTCGTCGTCGAAGGGGCGGGAGCGGTCGTGGACGGCGACCGCGGCCAGCCCCTGGACCGGCGAGCGGCTCGGGACGATCACGACGCGCACGCCGGCCGCGCGCAGTTGCGCCGCGGCGGCGTCGGTCGCCGCGCTCGCCCGCGGGTCGTTGGGCAGCAGCACCACCTGGCGCGCGTTGTTGCCGGTCGCCGCGCCGACGATCCGCCCGGCGGCGTCGCGACCGGCCGCGTCGACGACGACGATCCCCTCCCGGCCGAACAGCCGGGCCAGCCCCGCGCCCTCCACGACGGCCACCACGGTGGAGGCAGGCGCCGCAGCCGCCGGGTCGTCCGGGCGGGTCTGGTCGGCGAAGCGGACCACGCTGATGTTGCGGGTCGGGCCGGCCGCGACGGCCGCCTCGATCGCAGCCCCGACGTCCTCCACGTGCACGTGGACGTTCCACGTGCCGTCACCGGTG
Source organism: Jatrophihabitans sp. (assembly GCA_004299665.1). Taxonomy (GTDB): domain Bacteria; phylum Actinomycetota; class Actinomycetes; order Mycobacteriales; family Jatrophihabitantaceae; genus FW021-bin43. The sequence goes on along the minus strand of SCQZ01000365.1, from coordinate 10,689 downwards.
CCCGCCACGATCACGGAGTCGCCGAGCGCCGCGAGCGCGCCCCGCAGTGCGACCGCGGCGGGTTCGGGCGCCTCGAGCAGGTACTGCACCTCGTACGGGAACGTGCCGTCGCGGGCGGCGGGCTCGCACGACACGCGGGCGCGCACGGTGGGTCGGGCCCTGTGGTCCCCCGTCACGGTGCGCGCCAACGAGTCCAGCACCAGCACCAGCCCCTGTCCCCCGGCGTCGACCACGCCGGCCCGGCGCAGCGCCACCAGTTGCTGCGGGGTGCGCTCGAGCGCGGCCTGCGCCGCCACGAGCGCCGAACCGCTCGCCTCGGCCAGCGAGTCCCCCGCACAGGCCTCGGCGGCCGCCCGCGCGACCGTCAGCACCGTCCCCTCGACCGGCGCCGCCACCGCGTCGTAGGCCAGATCGGCGCCGTGGGCCAGCCCGGCACGCAGTTCCCCGGGGCCGACGACGACCGCCGCGGGCGCCGCCTCGGCCAGACCGCGCAGCAGTTGGGCCAGGATCACGCCGGAGTTGCCGCGCGCCCCCAGCACCGCCGCCCGCGCAAGTTCGGCCAGGGCGCCTCGCGCATCCGGCGACCGCGAGCCCGCCTCGACGGCGGCGCGGACGGTCAGGCACAGGTTGGTTCCGGTGTCCGAGTCCGGGACCGGGAACACGTTGAGCGCGTCGATCTCCTCCCGCGCCGCGTCCAGCGCCGCCAGCGCGTCCTGCAGCCAGGCCCGCACGGCGTCGCCGTCGAGGCCCACGAGCGGGCGATCGCGCACGGGCACCCCCTCACGGACCGGTCTTGGCCGCAGAATACTGGGACGCCCCGACGCGGGGGCCGCGGCGACCGGGGCACAGCGCCGGTGATTTGGGCGCCGCGCGGCCGCAGGCTAAGCTGGGACGGTTGCCCGCGCACACGCACGGGCGGACGGCGAGGACACGAGCGCCGGCGGCCGAGGTGCCGCGCGGCGCTCCGGCACGAAGGAGGCACGACGTGGCCAACGTCTGCGAGGTCTGCGGCAAGGGTCCCGGCTTCGGCATGTCGGTCTCCTACTCCCACCGGCGCACCCACCGGCGCTGGAACCCGAACGTGCAGAAGGTGCGCGCCCTGGTCGCCCCGGGCACCCGCCGCCGGCTCACCGTCTGCACCTCCTGCCTGAAGGCGGGCAAGGTCACGCGCGGCTGACCTGCCGCACCCCGGTCCGGGCGGCCCTCCCTCGCGGGAGCGGCCGCCCTCTTGCTGCGCCCGCCCCGGGCCGGGTCAGCGGAAGTGCTCGTGCCCGCCCTGCGGCCAGCGGCGGCCGTCGACGCGCACGCCGTCCCCCTCGATGACCGCCCCGACGATGCGCCACTGCGCGGGCAGGTCCGTCCCGCGCGGGAAGGTCGCCGCCAGCGCGTAGTCGTCCCCGCCGGTGAGCACCCAGGTCAGCGGGTCCACGTTCAGCGCCGCACCGACCTCGCGCAGCTTGGCGGGCACGTCCAGGGCGGCCGACCGCACCTCGATGCGCACCCCGCTGGCGTCCGCGAGGTGGCCGAGATCTGCCACCAGGCCGTCACTGACGTCGGTCATCGCGGTGGCCCCCAGCACCGCCGCGCCCGGGCCGTCGGCGTACGGCGGTTCCGGGCGGCGGTGGGCGTTGACGACGTGGACCGGCGAGCGGAAGCCCCGGCCCAGCACCGCGAATCCCGCGGCCGCCCAGCCGAGCCGGCCGCAGACCGCCACGACGTCACCCACCCGCGCTCCGCCGAGGGTGACCGGCTCGCGCTGCTGCAGGTCGCCGAGCGCCGTGACGGCGACGGTGATGCCGTCCGCGGCCGTGACGTCACCGCCGACCACCGCGGCCCCGATCGCCCCGCACTCCTCGCGCAACCCGGAGACGAGGTCCTGCACCCACTGCACCGGCAGCGTCCCCGGGGTGGCGAAGCCGACGAGCAAGGCGGTGGGGACCGCCCCCATCGCGGCGATGTCGGACATGCCGCGCGCCGCCGCCTTGTGCCCCACGTCGTTCGCGGTGGACCAGTCGCGGCGGAAGTGCCGGCCCTCGACGAGCAGGTCGGTGGAGGCGACCACGCGACCGTCCGGTGCCGCGACCACGGCGGCGTCGTCGCCGGGGCCGAGCACTGCGGTGCCCTCGTCGGGGAGGGCGGCGAGGATCGCGCGGATCAGCCCGAACTCGCCCAGTTCCGAAACGGTGATGGCATGCTCCCTGCTCGGGCGACGCGCCGGATCGCGCGTGTCGCGTCTGCGCTACGTTCTTATCGTCCCGCCGATCGATGCGAGGAGAGGACGCGCCGTGGCTGTCAACGCGTACATCCTGATACAGACCGAGGTCGGCAAGGCAGCGGCCGTGGCGCAGGAGATCAGCCGGATCGCCGGCGTCACCAACGCCGAGGACGTCACCGGCCCCTACGACGTGATCGTGCGCGCCGAGGCCGAGACCGTCGACGACCTCGGCAAGCTCGTCGTCGCCCAGGTCCAGGGGGTCGCCGGCATCACCCGCACCCTGACCTGCCCGGTCGTCAACCTGTAGGGCCGGCACATCGACCCGGTCCGCCGCCGCGCTGCGCTCATCGCCACCGGCGTGACGCTGCCGGTCATCGTCATCGTGGTGTTCCTGATCGCCGTCGTGTTCGCCCCCTCGCACCCGCGATCCCCCTCCGGCTCCGGGGCGGCATCGCCGTCCGCCCTGCCCGCACTCACCCCCGCCGCCCCGCCGTCGGACGCGGCCGCCGCCGGTCCGTGCACGCAGGTCCTGGCGGCGCTGCCGGAGAAGCTCACCGACCTGCAGCCGCGGGTCGTGCACCCCCGACCCGACTCGGTGTTCGTCGTCGCGTGGGGGGATCCGGCGATCGTGCTGAAGTGCGGCATGCCGCGCCCCGCCGGGCTGACCCCCGGGTCGTCGGCGCAGTTGTTCTCGGCCAACGGCGCGGACGGGGTGTTCTGGCTGCCGGTCCGCGGGCAGACCGACACCGTCTGGACCACCGTCGACCGGGCCGTCTACATCCAGGTCACGGTGCCGAACTCCTACGCGCAGCCGCCGCTGGCCCCGCTGGGCGCCGCGATCGGCAAGGCGCTGCCGCGCGTGTGCGTACCCCAGGCCGCCGCGGGCCAGCCGCTGCCGCCCCAGCAGGAACTGTGCACCCAGCGCAAGTAGCCCCGGGGCGGGCGCCGGGTCACCCGCGTCATGCGGTACCGGGAGCTAGTCGAGACGGCGCCGGGCAGCGGCGTCGGCCGCGGAGACGAACGCCCGGACCAGCCCCTGGACCGCGAGCGGACGCAGCCGGGCCAGCATCGCGACCACCTGTTCGGAGTCGAGTTCGCCGCGCCGGTACGGAGCCCAGACGGACTTCTCGAAGATCGCGGTCAGGCCCTCGGCGACCGCCTGGGCGTGCTCGCCGATGACCGCGCTGGATTCCTCGAGCACGGACGAGGGCACCGGGAGCCGGAGCAGTTCGATCGCGTGGCCGAACAGCGCGGCCGACACCCGGAACCGCCCGCCGGGAAGCCTGTCGAGCGCGCCGAGTTCTTCGAGGTAGCCGACCTCGCGGGCGCTCAGCCGCCGCCCCGCCCGGCGCTCGAGGGCCGCGCGGTCGACCTCCTCGGTCGCCTCCGGCAACCACGGCGCCAGGACCGCCGCCTGCACCGCGTACACGGCCGGGTCGGCGTTCTGGGGGATCCGCGAGAGCACCCGCTCCACCGCCGCCAGCGTGTAGCCGTGCTCCTGCAGCGTGCGGATCAGGTCCAGGCGCATCCGGTGCCGGGCGTCGTAGTAGGCGACCCGCCCGGCGCGCCGCGGCGGCGGCAACAGGCCCTCGGCGGCGTAGAAGCGCACGGTCCGCACGGTCATGCCGGCGCGGGCCGCGAGTTCGTCGACGGTGAGCTCACCGTCGGACACTGCGACGTCCGTCACGGCGAACCCACTCCCTCGTTCCGTCCCACCACTGGCACTTCACTACTGTGCCAGTAATACTGTCAGTAACCCAGCATCGCAACGGTGCCCACTCCTACCGATGGGACGACCATGACCGAAGCGTTCATCTACGACGCGATCAGGACCCCGCGCGGGCGCGGCAAGAACACCGGCTCGCTGCACAGCGTCAAGCCGATCTCGCTCGTCACCGGTCTGATCGAGGAGGTGCTGCGGCGCAACCCCGGCATCGACCGGCAGCGGGTCGAGGACATCATCCTCGGCGTCGTCTCCCCCGTCGGTGAGCAGGGCGCGGACATCGCCCGCACCGCCGCCATCGCCGCCGGGTTCCGGTCCTCCGGCGCGGGCTTCCAGCTCAACCGCTTCTGCGCGTCGGGCCTGGAGGCGGTGAACGTCGCCGCACAGAAGGTCCGCTCGGGCTGGGAGGACCTGCTGTTCGCCGGCGGCGTCGAGTCGATGTCGCGGGTGCCGATGGGGTCCGACGGAGGCCCGTGGGCGATGGACCCGCAGACCGCCTACGAGACCGTCTTCGTGCCGCAGGGCATCGGGGCCGACCTGATCGCGACGATGGAGGGTTTCAGCCGCACCGACGTCGACACGTTCGCGGCCGAGTCGCAGACGCGCGCCGCCAAGGCCGTCGCCGACGGCGCGTTCGCCCGGTCGGTCATCCCGGTCACAGACCTCAACGGGACGGTCGTGCTCGACCACGACGAGTTCATCCGCCCGGGGACCACGCCGGAGTCGCTGGCCGGCCTGCAGCCCTCGTTCGCCGCCGTCGGCGAGATGGGCGGCTTCGACGCGATCACGCTGCAGAAGTACCACTGGGTGGAGAAGATCGTCCACGTCCACCACGCCGGCAACTCCTCGGGCATCGTGGACGGCTCGGCGCTGGTGGTCGTCGGCAGCGAGCAGGCCGGCCGCGACAACGACCTGACCCCCCGCGCGCGTGTCGTCGCCACCGGGGTCGTCGGGAGCGAGCCGACGATCATGCTCACCGGGCCGGCCCCGTCCGCGCAGAAGGCACTGGCCAAGGCGGGGCTGACCGCGGACCAGATCGACCTGTTCGAGGTGAACGAGGCGTTCGCCGCGGTGGTCATGAAGTTCATGAGGGACATGAAGGTGCCGCACGAGAAGGTGAACGTCAACGGCGGCGCGATCGCGATGGGACACCCGCTCGGTGCGACGGGGGCGATGATCCTCGGCACGCTCGTCGACGAACTCGAGCGGCGTGACCTCCGGTACGGCCTCGCGACGCTGTGCGTCGGCGGCGGCATGGGCGTGGCGACCATCATCGAGCGGATCTGACGGAGACATTGATGACCGAGACAGTGACGACCGGGACGAACACGATCACCTGGGACAAGGACGCCGAGGGCGTCGTCACGCTGACGCTGGACGACCCGGCGCAGCGGGCCAACACGATGACACCGGCGTACCGCGCGTCCATGCACGCGGCCGTCGAGCGCCTGTACGCCGAGAAGGACGAGATCACCGGGGTGATCGTGACCTCCGGCAAGGACACGTTCTTCGCCGGCGGCGACCTCAAACTGCTCTCGCAGGTCGACGAGGAGCACTCGGCCGAGGTCCTGGAGAACGTCACCGCGATCAAGGCGGACCTGCGCCGCCTCGAGACGCTCGGACGTCCCGTCGTCGCGGCGCTGAACGGCGCCGCCCTCGGCGGCGGCCTGGAGATCGCGCTCGCCTGCCACCACCGCGTCGCGCTCGACAACCCGAAGGCCCAGTTCGGCCTGCCGGAGGTCACCCTCGGGCTGCTGCCCGGCGGCGGCGGGGTCACCCGCATCGTGCGGTTGCTCGGCATCGCGGACGGCCTGATGAAAGTGCTGCTGCAGGGCAACCGGTACCAGCCCGCCGAGGCTGTCGGTGTCGGCATCGTCGACGAACTGGCGACGAGCCGCGAGGAGATGCTGGACAAGGCACGCGCCTGGATCAAGGCCAACCCCGGGGCCGTGCAACCGTGGGACGCCAAGGGCTACAAGATGCCCGGCGGAACCCCGGCGAACCCGAAGCTCGCCGCGATGCTGCCCGCCTTCCCGGCGAACCTGCGCAAGCAGCTCAAGGGCGCCCCCATGCCCGCCCCGCACCACATCATGTGCGCGGCGGTCGAGGGCGCGACGGTGGACATCGACACCGCCTTCGTCATCGAGGGCCGCTACTTCCTCAACCTCGCCACCGGGCAGGTCGCCAAGAACATGATCCAGGCGTTCTGGTTCGACCTGAACTCGATCAACGCGGGGGGCTCGCGCCCCGCCGGTCACGACCCCCGTCCGGCCACCCGGGTCGCGGTGCTCGGCGCCGGCATGATGGGCGCCGGCATCGCCTACGTCAGCGCCCGCAACGGGATGGACGTCGTCCTCAAGGACGTCTCGCTCGAGGCGGCCGAGAAGGGCAAGGCCTACTCGCGCAAGCTGCTCGACAAGGCCGTCTCGCGCGGCAGGACGACGCAGGAGAAGGCCGACGCGGTACTGGCCCGGATCACCCCGACGGCCGACTACGCCGACCTCGCCGGCTGCGACCTCGTCGTCGAGGCGGTGTTCGAGAACGTGGCCCTCAAGCAGCAGGTCTTCGGCGAGACCGAACCGGTCGTCGCCGCGGACGCGCTGCTCGGCTCGAACACCTCGACGCTGCCGATCACCGGCCTGGCCGAAGGCGTGCGGCGCAAGCAGGACTTCATCGGCCTGCACTTCTTCTCCCCCGTCGACAAGATGCCGCTGGTGGAGATCATCCGCGGCGAGCAGACCTCGGATGCCGCGCTGGCGCGGGCGCTGGACTACGTGGCGCAGATCAAGAAGACACCGATCGTGGTGCACGACTCGCGCGGGTTCTTCACCTCCCGGGTGATCGGCACGTTCGTCAACGAGGGGCTTGCGATGCTCGGCGAGGGAGTGCCGCCGGCGACGATCGAGCAGGCCACCACGCAGGCGGGCTACCCGGTCGGGGTGCTGCAACTCGCGGATGAGCTCAACATGGAGCTGTTCCTCAAGATCCGCAACGAGACCCGCAAGGCCCTGGAGGCGCAGGGGCGCGAGCACCCGACCCACCCGGCCGAGGCGATCGTGGAGAAGATGGTCGCGCTCGGACGCCCGGGTCGGCTGCGCGGGGCCGGCTTCTTCGACTACGACGAGGACGGCAAGCGGCTCGGCCTGTGGCCCGGGCTCACCGAGCACTTCCCCGTGGCCGCGGATCCGGCGTCGCTGGATCTGCACGAGCTGTCCGAGCGGATGCTGGTGATCGAGGCCGTCGAGTCGGCGCGGTGCGTCGAGGAGGGCGTGATCGAACAGAGCGCCGACGCCAACATCGGCTCCATCATGGGTATCGGGTTCCCGCCGTGGACCGGTGGCGTGCTGCAGTACATCAACGGCTTCGCGCGCCTGGACGGCATGGGCGAGACCGGCGTGCGTGGCTTCGTGGTGCGTGCCGAGGAGTTCGCGAAGGCGCACGGGGAGCGGTTCGCACCGAACCGGCTGCTGCGCTCGAAGGCCGAGAGCGGCGGGAAGTTCTGAGCGAGGCCGCCGTGGCCGGGCCGCTGGCCGGCATCCGGGTGATCGAGTTGCCGGCGATCGGGCCGGTGCCGTTCCTCGGCATGCTGCTGTGCGACCTGGGCGCGGAGGTGGTGCGTGTCGACAAGCTGCCCGGCTCGCGCCCCGGCCTCGGCGACGGCATGGCCGCGGGTCCCCTGGGCCGCGGCCGCCGGTCGATCGGCCTGGACCTGCGCCGGCCCGAGGGCGCCGAGGCGCTGCTGCGGCTCGCGGGGACGGCGGACGCGCTGATCGAGGGCTTCCGCCCCGGCGTCGCCGAGCGGCTCGGGGTCGGGCCGGACGCGGTCCTGGCGCGAAACCCGAGGCTGGTGTACGGGCGGATGACCGGCTGGGGTCAGGACGGTCCGCTCGCGGCCACCGCCGGGCACGACATCACCTACCTGGCGATCAGCGGGTTGCTGCACGGCATCGGTCCGGCCGAGGGTCCGCCGGTGCCGCCGATCAACTACGTGGCCGACTTCGGGGGCGGTGCGATGTTCCTGGCCACCGGGCTGCTCGCGGCGCTGCTGCACGCCCGGGCCACGGGCGAGGGGCAGGTGGTCGACGCCGCGATGACCGAGGGTGCCGCCTACCTCGGATCGATGACGCGAACCTTCTTCTCGGCGGGCGGCTGGAACGACCGGCGCGCGGCGAACATGCTCGACGGGGGCAGCCCCAACTACCGTTGCTACGCCTGCGCGGACGGCCGGTTCGTCGCGGTCGGCGCACTGGAACCGCAGTTCTGGGCAGCGCTGTGCGACGCACTCGGCAGTGATGCCGACACGGCGCCCTCGCCGTACGACCCGGCCCAGTGGGAGGCGTGCGAGCGGTGGCTGGCCGCGATCTTCCTGACGCGAACCCGCGACGAGTGGGCGGCGCTGTTCGAGCCGCTCGACGCCTGCGTCGCACCCGTGCTCACGCTCGCGGAGGCACCGCGACACCGGCACAGCCTCGCGCGGCACTCCTACGTGGAGGTCGGCGACGCGACCCTCGCCGGCCCCGCGCCGCGCTTCTCGCGCACCCCGGGGGCGACGGCGCCGCTGACGCGTGTCGGCGCCGACGGGGAGGCGCTGCTGGCCGAGGCCGGCTACTCCCCCGACGAGGTGGCCGCACTGCGCGCGGCCGGCGTGACCGGGTGACGCGCGCGTCGTGGCCGCCGGCGCGCTGATCAGCCCGTCGCGCGGCGCAGGGCGGAGGCGATGAGCCGGTCGACGAGAGCGGGGTAGTCGACACCGCTCGCGGCCCACATGCGCGGGAACATCGAGATCGGCGTGAAGCCGGGCATGGTGTTGATCTCGTTCACCACCACCCGCTGTCCGTCGACGAAGAAGTCGACCCGGGCAAGGCCCGCGCAGTCGAGTGCGGTGAAGGCGCGGCAGGCGGCGTCCCGCACCGCGGTCGTGACGTCCGGCGCCAGGTGGGCGGGGACGTCGAACTCGCAGGCGTCGTCGAGGTACTTGGCCTCGAAGTCGTACCAGTCGTGCCCGCGCACCAGCCGGATCTCGGCCGGCACGCTGGCCTCCGGGGTGCCGTCGGTGCCCTCGAGCACACCGCACTCGATCTCGCGCCCGGATGCCGCCGCCTCTACCAGTGCCTTGCTGTCGTGCGCGAACGCGACCTGCAGCGCGTCCGGCAGGTCGTCCCAGGACCTCACCCGCGTGATCCCCACGCTGGAGCCGGCCCGCGCCGGCTTGACGAACACCGGCAGCCCGAGGTGCCGCAGGTCGACGGCGGACACCCCAGCGCCCCGGCGCACCACCTCGAAGGAGCCGACGTCCAGGCCCTCCGCCCGCAGCAGCTTCTTGGTGAACTCCTTGTCCATCGCGACGGCGCTGGCGAGCACGCCCGGTCCGACGTACGGGATCCCCGCCATCTCCAACAGCCCCTGGATCGTCCCGTCCTCGCCGAACCGCCCGTGCAGCACGGGGAACACCACGTCCACCGACTCGAGGAGCCCGGCTCCGGCGGCGGGATCCAGGACGACCAGGCCGCCCGCGGTGGGATCGGCGGGCAGCACCACCGCCGTCCCCGCCCCGACCTGCGGCACCTGCCGTTCCAGGATCTGCATGCGGCCCGGGTCGGTGTCGGTGAGGACCCAGCCGCCGTCGGGGGTGATACCGATCGGGACCACCTCGTAGCGGTCCGGGTCCAGCGCGCGTATCACGCTGCCGGCGGAGACGACGGAGATGCCGTGCTCGCTGCTGCGGCCGCCGTAGATCACCGCGACCCGGATCCGCCCCACCCGAGCGACCCTACATTTCGCTCTTGGGCGAGCGCCCCATGAACAGTTCGAGCATGGCGCCCGGTGTCAGTCCCCGGAAGCACACTGCCTCGACCGCGGCGGTGATCGGCATGTCCACCCCGTGCGCCTGTGCCAGTTGCAGCACCGACCGGCACGACTTCGCCCCCTCGGCGACCTGGCCGTGCGTCGCCTGCAGCGCCTGCTCGAGCGACTCACCCAGCCCGAGCCGCTCGCCGAAGGTCCGGTTGCGCGACAGCGGCGAGGAGCACGTCGCCACGAGATCGCCCAGGCCGGCAAGGCCGGCGAAGGTGAGCGGGTCCGCGCCGAGCGCGGCGCCCAGCCGCGCCGTCTCGGCCAGGCCGCGCGTGATCAACGACGCCTTCGAGTTCTCCCCCAGCCCGTAACCGTGCGCGATCCCGACCGCCACGGCGATGACGTTCTTCACCGCTCCCCCGAGTTCGCAGCCGACGACGTCGTCGTTGGTGTACGGGCGGAAGTAGGGCGCGGCGACGGCGCGCTGCACCTCCTTCGCACGGTCGGCGTCCGGGCACGCGACGACGGTCGCCGTGGGCTGCTCGCGCGCGATCTCCAGCGCGAGGTTCGGTCCGGACAGCACCGCCACGCGGTCCTGGCCGGCGCCGGTGACCTGCGTGATCACCTCCGACATCCGGGCGCCGGTGCCCAGCTCGATGCCCTTCATCAGGCTGATGATCGTGGCTTGCCGCGGAAGCAGCGCGGCCCACGGCGTCAGGATGTCGCGCAGCGACTGCGACGGAACGGCGATCGCGACCAGGTCCGCGTCGTGCAGCGCCTCGGCGGGGTCGGCCGTGGCGCGCAGCGACACCGGCAGCACGATGCCGGGCAGGTACGCGGAGTTGCGATGCCGGTGCCCGATCTCGGCGGCGACGTCCGCACGGCGCGCCCACACGGTCACCTCGTTGCCGGCATCGACCAGCACCTTGGCGAAGACCGTGCCCCAGTTGCCGGCACC
>SCQZ01000364.1 GCA_004299665.1 Jatrophihabitans sp. | reverse complement strand
GGCCGAGGCCCTGGCCGCGGTCGTGGCGCAGGCCTCGCCCGCGGCCGTGCTCGTGTCCTCGACCATCGAGAACAAGGAGGTCGCGGCGCGGCTGGCGTTCAAGACCGGCTCGGGCATCCTCACCGACGCCGTCGGCGTCGACGCCGACGGCGCGACCCAGTCGATCTTCGGCGGTGCGATCACGGTGCAGTCCAGGGTGAGTGCCGGCACGCCGATCGTCACGGTGCGGCCGAACTCGATCGCCCCCGTGGCGGCGCCGGCCGCCGGCGAACAGGTCGCCGTCGCCGTCGACGTCTCCGACGCGGGCAAGGCGGCGAGGATCCTGGAGTCGGTGGTGGAGGAGAAGGGCTCGCGCCCCCAACTGTCCGACGCGTCCGTCGTCGTCTCCGGCGGCCGCGGCGTGGGCAACGCCGAGAACTTCGCGATCATCGAGAAGCTGGCCGACTCGCTCGGGGCCGCCGTGGGTGCCTCGCGTGCCGTCGTCGACGCGGGCTGGGTGCCGCACACGATGCAGGTCGGCCAGACCGGAGTCACCGTTTCGCCGCAGTTGTACATCGCCGTCGGCATCTCCGGTGCGATCCAGCACCGCGCCGGCATGCAGACCTCCAAGACGATCGTCGCGATCAACAAGGACCCGGAGGCGCCCATCTTCGACCTCGCGGACTTCGGGGTGGTCGGTGACCTGTTCCAGGTCGCGCCGCAGCTGACCGAGGAGATCACCAAGCGCAAGGGCTGACGGAATAGCGCGCCGCCGCCGCGCGTTGAACCCCGTCGTGACCGCCGTCGTCGAAGCGCCCCCCGGACTGTTCCGGGGGGCGCTTCGTGGCACCAGCACGGGCATCCTGATCCTCATCACGATCATCGCCTTCGAGGCGATGGCGGTGTCCGCCGCGCTGCCGACCGCCGCGCGCGACCTGCACGGCATCGCCGCCTACGGGTGGGCCTTCAGCGGCTTCCTGGTGGCCAGCGTGGTCGGGATGGTGCTGGCCGGACAGATCAGTGACAGCGCGGGCCCGCGCCTGCCGCTGGCCGTCGGCCTGGTCGCGTTCGCGGCGGGGCTGGCCCTGGCGGGGACGGCCACCTGGATGCCGCAGCTGATCGCCGGCCGGGTGGTGCAGGGTCTGGGCAGCGGGCTGCTGATCACCGCGTGCTACGTCGTGATCGGCGAGTGCTACGCCGACGAGGTGCGGCCGCGGCTGTTCGCGGCGATCTCCTCCGCGTGGGTCGTACCGTCGCTGGTCGGGCCGCTGCTGTCCGGCGCGGTCACCCAGCACCTGTCGTGGCGGTGGGTGTTCCTGGGGCTGCTGCCGTTCGTCGTGCTCGGGTCGATCCTCATGGTGCCGACGCTGCGGGGGCTGGCCCCGCACGGCAGGCGCGCCACCGCGCTGGCCCGGCCCGGCCGCATCGTGCACGCGATCGCCGTGGCCGCCGGCATCGTGGCGCTGGAACGGGCGGGCCAGCACCTGGGTCTGCCCTCGATCGCGCTCGCGGTGGTGGGGCTGGCCGCCCTGCTCTGGGGGCTGCGCACGCTGCTGCCGGCCGGAACGTTCACGCTGCGGCGCGGCACCCCGGCGCCGATCGCGATGCGCGGGCTGCTGGCGGGCGCGTTCTTCGGCGTCGAGTCGGTGATCCCCCTCGCGCTCACCGTCCAGCACGGGTTCGGCGCGACCGAGGCGGGGTTGCCGCTGGCCTGTTCCGGGGTGACGTGGGCGATCGGCTCCTACGTCCAGGGTCGCCCGCCGCGCGGGGACGAGGACCGCCACCGCGTCCGCCTGGTCCGGTACGGGATGGCACTGATCGCCCTTGCCGTGATGCTCGTCGCGGTCGCGGTGCACCCGGGTGCACCCGGGTGGCTGATGTACCCGGCGTGGGGGATCGCCGGATTCGGCGCCGGCCTGGCCCTGTCGACCGTCAGCGTGCTGCTGCTGAAGTACACCAACGACCGGGACCGCGGCTCGGACTCCGCGGCGCTGCAACTGGCCGATGCCACCGGCAGCGCGTTCACGACCGGGCTCGCCGGTGTCCTGGTCGCGGCCGCCGCGCGCGTCGCGATCGGGTACACCGCGGCCTTCACGATCCTCGCGCTGGGGATGGCGGCACTGGCGGTGCTGGGTTCGACGGCGGCCGGTCGGCTCCGTGCGCCGGCACCGCCGGGTCGCTGACGTGCGGCGGCGTGGCAGCGTGGCGGCCGGTGCGCCGTCCCCGCAGCACGAGTACGGCCGCGGCCACCAGCACGACCCCCACGGCCAGCAGCGCGATACCCGCGCCGACCGCGCCGCCGAGCAGCCGGTTCGCCACGCGCGGAACGACCAGGAACGCGCCGACGGCGCCGATCAGCAGAGCGTCGATGCTGCGCAGAGCGACCGCCGCCGACAGGACGCCGGCGACCGTGGCGAGGCCGAGCGCGTCGCCCCAGCCGACCCCCAGCACGCCCTGGGTGGCGAGCAGCGCCGCGGCCGCGCCGAGCGCCGTGCCGAGGCGGCGTGGCGGCAACCACCGCAGTGTCGCGAGACCGCACCAGGCGAGGCCGGCTGCCCAGGCGAGCAGCGCCGTGGTGCGGCCGTCGCCGATCCGGTCGCCCAGCAGTGTCGCGGTGGCAACCCAGGCGGCGAACGTCGCGACGTGCAGCGGCGACCGGCGGCTGAGCCACCACAGCGTGCCCGCGTACGCAACGGCGAGGGCCGTCCCGGCCAGTGCCGCCGTCCCGTCGCGCCACCCGGCGAGCGAGGTGAGCGCGACGCCGACGGAGGCGACCAGGAACCCGGCGGACAGCGCCCACAGCACCGCCCGCACCCGGCGGGCGGCCGCCCCGGCTGCCGCCGGCACGAGCACCCCGGCGACGAGCGAGGCGAGCACCCCGCCCGCGAGCAGGCCGACCCGGAGACCGGCGGCGAGTTCGCTCCAGTGCGGGCCGACGATCAAGGCGACGGCCGCCGCGATGAGGGCCGCGCCGGCGTAGCCGAGGGCCTCACCGACCGGCGGGCCGTGACGCGCCGGGGCCCGCTGCCGCTCGGCAGCCAGGATGCCCAGCGCCTGCTCGTGGGTGATCAGCCCGGCGGCCTGCCAGCGGCCGAGCTGCTCGTGCAGCTCGGCGAGCGGTCCGAGCCCCCGCGGCGCGGTCATGGTGGAACTCAATCGCGGCACCGTCCGGTCCGGAACCGTCGCCGGTCCCGGCCCGGCGGGTCCAACGTCCCGAGGCGCCGGCGCGCCCTCCCCGGTCCGTAAGCTGGAGCGACGATGCCCTACCTCGATCATGCGGCGACCACGCCCGTGCTGCCGGAGGCCGTTGCCGCGATGACGACGGCGCTCGGCGAGCTGGGCAATCCGTCGTCGTTGCACGGCGCCGGGCGGCGGGCCCGCCGGCGGGTGGAGGAGGCCCGCGAGCAGCTCGCGGCCGCGGTCGGGGCGCGCCCGTCCGAGGTGATCTTCACCAGTGGCGGCACGGAGGCGGACAACCTCGCGCTCAAGGGCATCTACTGGGCCCGCCGCTCCGCCGACCCGCGCCGCCGCCGCATCCTGGCCAGCTCCGTCGAGCACCACGCCGTCCTCGACACGGTGGACTGGCTCTGCGCGCATGAGGGCGCCGAGGTCTGCTGGCTGCCGGTGGACGCCACCGGACGCGTCGACCCCGGGTCGCTGGCCGCGGCCCTCGCGCGCGATCCCGACAGCGTCGCGCTCGTGAGCGTGATGTGGGCGAACAACGAGGTCGGCACGGTGCAGCCGGTCGCCGAGCTGGCAGCGCTCGCACGGCGGTACGGCGTGCCGCTGCACACCGACGCGGTGCAGGCCGTCGGCGCACTCGAGGTCGACTTCGCCGCCTCGGGCGCCGATGCGCTGACGCTGACCGGCCACAAGCTCGGGGGGCCGTGCGGTGCGGGTGCGCTGCTGCTGCGCCGCGACGCCGCATGCGTGCCGCTGCTGCACGGCGGCGGGCAGGAGCGCGACGTCCGGTCCGGGACCCTGGACGTGCCCGGCATCGTCGGCCTTGCCACCGCGGCGGAGGTGACGACGGGGCGCCGGGCCGAGCAGTCGCCGCGCATCGCGGCACTGCGCGACCAGCTGGTGGCGGGCGTGCTCGCGGCCGCCCCCGGGACCGTCGTCAACGGGCACCCGACCGACCGCCTGCCCGGTATCGCGCACCTGGGCTTCCCCGGGTGCGAGGGCGACTCGCTGCTGATGCTGCTGGACGCGCGGGGCGTCGAGTGTTCGACCGGCTCGGCCTGCTCGGCCGGGGTGGCGCAGCCCTCGCACGTCCTGCTGGCGATGGGCGCGAGCCCGGCGATGGCGCGGGGCTCGCTGCGCTTCTCGCTCGGGCACACCTCGACGACGCAGGACGTGCAGGCGGCGGTGGCCGCGATCGGCCCCGCCGTCGAGCGGGCGCAGCGGGCCGGCACGGGCGCCGTCGGGCCGGCGTGACGCCGCGATGAGGCTGATCGCCGCAATGAGCGGCGGGGTCGACTCCGCCGTGGCCGCCGCCCGGGCGGCGGACGCCGGGCACGAGGTCACCGGCATCCACCTGGCGCTGTCCGCGGCGCCGCAGACGCTGCGACACGGAGCGCGCGGGTGTTGCACCATCGAGGACGCGCACGACGCGCGCCGCGCCGCGGACGTGATCGGGATACCGTTCTACGTCTGGGATCTGGCCGAGCGGTTCCGCGCCGAGGTGATCGAGGATTTCGTCAGCGAGTACGCGGCGGGCCGCACCCCCAACCCGTGCCTGCGGTGCAACGAGAAGATCAAGTTTGCGGCGGTGCTGGACCGCGCGGTCGCTCTCGGGTTCGACGGCGTCGTCACCGGGCACCACGCGCGGGTCGTGGACGGGCGGCTGCATCGCTCCGTCGACGCGGCGAAGGACCAGTCGTACGTACTCGCCGTGCTGACCGCCGAGCAGCTCGGGCGGGCGGTGTTCCCGCTGGGTGACTCCACCAAGCGCCAGGTGCGGGCCGAGGCCGCCGATCGGGGGCTGGCCGTCGCCGACAAGCCGGACTCGCACGACATCTGCTTCATCGCCGACGGGGACACCCGCGGCTTCCTCGCCGGCCGGCTCGGCGCGCGGCCGGGGCCGATCGTCGATGCCGAGAGCGGAGCGACGCTCGGCACGCACGACGGCGCGTACACCTACACCGTGGGCCAGCGGCGTGGCCTGGACCTGCGGGTCCCGGCCGCCGACGGCAGGCCGCGCTACGTGCTGTCGGTGCTGCCGCGGACCAACACCGTCGTCGTCGGCCCGGGACAGCTGCTCGAGGTCCGGACCGTGGACGCGGACCGCGCCGTCTGGACCGGTTGCCCGCCGCCGGCCGCGGCCTCGTCCTGCTCGGTGCAACTGCGCGCACACGGCATGGTCAGCCCGGCCGTCGTCGTCGCATCGGGGGACCGGGTCACCGCGAGCCTGGACGTGCCCCAGCGCGGGGTCGCGGCCGGGCAGGCGATCGTGCTCTACGACGGCGACGCGGTGCTCGGCTCGGCGACCATCACCCGCGCGGCATGAGCGAACCCGCCTGGCCGGCCGGAGCGGCGACCGGTATCGGCTCGCTGCCCGGCACCGACGCCGGCGAGGCCGTGCGCCTGGTGTTCGGCGAGTTGCCGGACCTGCCGCACCTGCCCGAACTGCCGGCACGCGGACCCGGGGCGTCGATGGTCGGCCGCGGTGCGGCGCTGCTGGTCGACCTGCCGGTGGAGCTGGCCGCGACCCGCTGGACCCTCACCGGCCGGCCGGGGCGGGACCTGCGCCGCGCCCGGGACCTGCTCGAGCGCGACCTCGACGTGCTGCAGGCCGAGGCGGCCGGCTACGCCGGCGTGCTGAAGGTCCAGGCCGCGGGCCCGTGGACGCTCGCGGCGGGCATCGAACTCGCCTCCGGGCACACGGTCGTCAGCGACCCCGGGGCCGTGCGTGACCTGAGCGCCTCGCTCACCGAGGGGTTGCGCCTGCACCTGGCGGACCTGGCCCGCCGCGTGCCCGGCGCGACCTTCGTGCTGCAGGTCGACGAGCCGTCGCTGCCGGCGGTGCTGGCCGGCCGCATCCCGACGCCCTCCGGGTACGGCACCGTACGTGCGGTCGGGGCCGAGACCGTGACCCGGATGCTGCGCCCCGTGCTGGAGGTCGCGGGCCACCGGGTCGTCCACTGCTGCGCGCCGGAGGTGCCGGTGGCCCTGCTGCGCGACGCCGGGGCGGACGCCGTGTCCCTCGACGCGTCGCTGCTCACCGCGGCGAGCTACGACGCGCTGGGCGAGGCTGTCGATGCCGGCACGGCGCTGTGGCTGGGCACCGTGCCCGCCATCGACGCCCCGATCAGTCTCGACCTGTCCCGGAGCGTCATCCAGGAGCTGTGGTCCGCGCTCGGCTTCCCGCTGCAGCAGGCGGCCGACGTCCTCGTCCCCACCCCGGCCTGCGGCCTGGCCGGCGCCTCCCCGCGGTACGCCCGCCGCGCCCTGACGGTGGTGCGCGACACCGGCCGCTGGCTCGCCGACGAGAGCCGCTGAATCACCGTGCCGAGTCTGGCGCCTTGATACGGCGCTATACACTGTCGACATGGCGACCGAGACGAGCACGATCCGGGTGAGCCGCACGACGCACGACATCCTCGCCGAGCAGGCGCGCGAGGAGGGCATTTCGGTCGCGGCGTTGGTGGGGCGGATCGCCGAGGCGCGCCGGCGCGAGGCGATCTGGCGCTCCGAGCGGGAAGCGTCGCGCATCGACGCGGGTAACCGGGAGGCGCGAACCGAACTGCAGGATTGGGAGGACACCCTTGGAGACGGCCTCGCCTGACAGTCCCCGGCGCGGCGAGATCTGGCTGGTGGCACTGGGCGCGGGACGCACCGGCGAACCGGGCAAGACCCGCCCCGCCGTCGTCGTCTCCGCCGATGCGCTCACCACCGGCCAACCCGAAGAGCTCATCGTCGTCGTCCCGCTGACCGGTTCACTGAGCCCGTCAGCGCTGCGTATAGAGATCGATCCGGCCGCGGGACTCGATCGTGCGAGCCGTGCCGTGTGTCGCGCCGTCCGGGCCGTGGTCGCCTCCCGGCTCGTGCGCCGGATCGGCGCCGTCACGGACGCCGACATGCACGCCATCGAAGGCGCCCTGGCCATGATTCTCGGCTTCGTGCACGACCCTCCCGCTCGCCAGGTCGAAAATCCCCGTGGGGTCCCGCGCGGTCGAGTCAGCCGCGCGTGACGCCCGCCTCGGCGGCGGGTGTCGTGAGCACGCAGAACTCGTTGCCCTCCGGGTCGGCCAGCACCGCCCAGCCGCCGTCCGGCGTGCGCAGGTCGTTCACGACGGTGGCGCCCAGCGCCAGCAGCCGATCGACCTCCTCGTCGCGGCCGCGGTCGACGGGTCGCAGGCACATGTGCATGCGGTTCTTCACCGTCTTGGACTCCGGCACCCGCAGGAACAGCAGCCACCGGCCGCCGGGACCGCGCAGCCCCGCCTCGTCCTCGGACGGGTCGTCGTCGACCTCGGGCACGAAGTCGTCCAGCACCTGTGCCCACCAGGCGGCCTGGGCGTGCGGGTCGTTGGCGTCGAGGCAGAAGTTCGCCGTGCGTGATGTCATGGCGCCCAGGGTGGCAGACGGCCCCGACACCTGTCGGTGCCGTTGGCTACCGTCGAGTCCGTGAGCGAACCGCAGTCGGCCCCGCCCGGGGCGCGCGAGGAGCACGCGGAACTCTCCCGGCAGGTCGACGAGAACGCCTACCGCTACTACGTCCTGGACGATCCGACGGTCAGCGACGCCGAGTACGACGCGCAGATGCGCCGGCTGGCCGAGCTCGAGTCCGCGTTCCCCGACCTGCGGACCCCCTCCTCGCCGACGCAGCGGGTCGGGGGCACCTACTCGACGCTGTTCACGGCCGTCGACCACCTGGAGCGGATGCTCAGCCTCGACAACGCCTTCTCCGCCGCGGAGGTGGCGGCGTGGGCCGAGCGGGTGGAGCGCGAGGCGGGGACGGTGCCGGCGTACCTGTGCGAGCTGAAGGTCGACGGCCTCGCGATCGCCATCGTCTACGAGAACGGCCGGCTGGTCCGCGGCACGACGCGCGGCGACGGCCGCACCGGGGAGGACGTCACGCCGAACGTGCGCACCATCGTCAACGTCCCCGACCGCCTGGCCGGTGCGGACGTCCCCGCGCTGCTCGAGGTGCGCGGCGAGGTGTACTTCCCGGTCGCGGAGTTCGAGGCGCTCAACGCCTCCCTCGTCGCGGCCGGCAAGGCACCGTTCGCCAACCCCCGCAACACGGCCGCCGGCTCGCTGCGGCAGAAGGATCCGCGGGTCACGGCCGGGCGCGGGCTGAAGGTGGTGCTGCACGGCGTCGGCAAGGTCCGGGGCGGTCCGGCGGTCGCCGCGCAGTCGCAGTGGTACGAACGCCTGGCCGGCTGGGGCCTGCCGACCTCGGACCGGGTGCGCGTCGTGCCCGACCTCGCGGCCGTCAACGCCTACATCGACTACTACGGCGAGCACCGGCACGATCCGACCGCCTCGATCGAGCACGAGATCGACGGCGTGGTCGTCAAGGTCGATGACCTCGCGCTGCAACGCAGCCTGGGCGCCACCAGCCGCGCGCCGCGCTGGGCGATCGCGTACAAGTACCCGCCCGAGGAGGTCAACACCAAGCTCCTGGACATCCGGGTCAACGTCGGGCGCACCGGCCGCGTCACGCCGTACGGGGTGATGCAGCCGGTCAAGGTCGCCGGGTCGACGGTGGAGATGGCCACGCTCCACAACCAGTACGAGGTCGAGCGCAAGGGCGTGCTGATCGGTGACACCGTCGTGCTGCGCAAGGCCGGCGATGTCATCCCGGAGATCGTCGGCCCGGTGGTGGCGCTGCGCGACGGCAGCGAGCGCGCCTTCGTCATGCCCACGCACTGTCCCGCGTGCGGAACCGGACTGGGGCCGGAGAAGGAGGGCGACAAGGACATCCGGTGCCCGAACGCCCGCTCCTGCCCGGCGCAGTTGCGCGAGCGGTTGTTCAGCCTGGCGTCCCGGTCGGCGTTCGACATCGAGGCGCTCGGGTACGAGGGCGCGATCGCCCTGCTGGAGTCCGGCGTGCTGTCCGACGAGGGTGGGCTGTTCGACCTCACCGCCGACGACCTGGTGCGGGTGCCGCTGTACACGCGCGCCGCCAAGGGCGACGAGCGGGTGCTGTCGGCCAACGGCGAGAAGCTGCTGGCGAACCTGGCGCAGGCCAGGGACACGCCGCTGTGGCGGGTGCTGGTGGCGCTGTCGATCCGGCACGTCGGCCCGACGGCCGCGCGCGCGCTGGCGACCCGGTTCGGCAGCCTGGCGGCGATCCGCGCCGCGTCCGTCGACGACCTCGCGGCCGCCGAGGGTGTCGGGCCGGTGATCGCCGAGGCGGTGCGCGAGTGGTTCACCGTCGACTGGCACGTCGCGATCGTGCAGCGCTGGGCAGCCGCCGGCGTGCGGCTCGCGGAGGACGCCGACGACAGCACCCCGAAGACGCTCGCCGGGCTCACCGTCGTCGTCACCGGTTCGCTGGCCGGCTTCTCCCGCGACGAGGCGAAGGAGGCCATCGTCGGCCGCGGCGGCAAGGCGGCCGGATCGGTGTCGAAGAAGACCGACTACGTCGTCGTCGGCGAGAACGCCGGCAGCAAGGCCGACAAGGCCGAGCAACTGGGCATCCCGGTCCTCGACGAGGACGCCTTCCGCGTGCTGCTCGACGGCGGTCCCGCCGCGCTTCCCGGCGGCTGAGGCCGGCGGGCCGCTCAGAGTTCCTGTTTGAGCGCGATTCCCAGATCGGGCTTGAGCAGGGAGGCGACATAGCGCGGCCAGAGCGCCGCGGCGTGGCAGCGGAACGTGGCCGCCGAGCCGTCGGCCAGCTCGAAGGTGCGGGTCGGGCTGGAGTAGCGCCCGGCGGTCAGGCGCAGCGTGTGCCGGCCGGCGCCGACCGCGGTCTCGACGGTCCCGTGCGGTGCGACGGTGCCGACGTCCGCCCCGTCGAGGTGGATCCGGATCGCGGCGCGCCGCAACTCGAAGCCCATGCCCGTCTCGCGCACGATCCGCACGGTCCCGGTCACCGCTGGGCTCCTCTCGCCGGCCGCCGGCTCCATTGCCGCACAGGCGCCGTCGTGCCGCAACCCGAACCGGGTTCAGGACCCGAAGGCGCCGGCGTAGGCGTTGAGCGCCGGTTGCCCGCCCAGGTGCGCGTACAGCACGGTCGCGTCCCGGTCGATCCGGCCGCTGGTGACGAGGTCGATGAGACCGGCCATCGACTTGCCCTCGTAGACCGGGTCCGTGATCATGCCCTCGAGCCGGCCGGCCAGGCGGATCGCCTCGATGGTCGAGGCCACCGGGATGCCGTACCGGTCGCCGGCCCAGCCCTCGAGGACGGTGATCTCGTCCGTGCGCAGGGTGCGCTGCACGCCGATCAGCGAGGCGGTGTGGCGCGCGATGCGGTCCACCTGCGCGCGGGTCTGCTCGAGGGTGGCCGACGCGTCGATGCCCAGGACCCGCCGTGGCCGCCCGCCCGCCTCCTCCAGTGCGGCGAAGCCGGCGACCATGCCGGCGTGGGTGGAGCCGGTGACGGTGCAGACGACCACGGTGTCGAAGAAGACGCCGAGTTGGCGTTCCTGTTCGGCGACCTCGTACGCCCAGTTCGCGAAACCGAGGCCGCCGAACGTGTGCTCCGAGGCCCCGGCCGGGATCGGGTACGGCCGGCCGCCGGAGGCGCTCACGTCGTCGAGGGCGTCCTGCCAGGACCGGCGGATCCCGATGTCGAATCCGGCCGGATCCAGGCGCACGTCCGCGCCCATGATCCGCGACAGCAAGATGTTGCCCACCTGGTCGTACCCCGGCACGTCGTAGTCGACCCAGTGCTCCTGGACGAGCCGCACCTTGAGCCCGAGCCTGGCCCCCACCGCGGCCACCTGGCGGGTGTGGTTGGACTGGTAGCCCCCGATCGAGACGAGGGTGTCCGCGCCCGAGGCCAGGATGTCGGGGACGATGTACTCCAGCTTGCGGATCTTGTTGCCGCCGAACGCGAGCCCGCAGTTGCAGTCCTCCCGCTTGGCCCAGATGCGCGCGCCGCCGAGGTGGTCGCCGAGCCGCTCCAGCGGGTGGACCGGGCTGGGGCCGAAGGTGAGCGGATACCGCTCGAAGCCGGGAAGTGCCATCAGGGTGATCCCTTCGTCGCGTCGGTGATCCGGGTCTCGGCTCAGCGGCCCGTCACCGTGGTGGCGACGGCACACAGGTGCTGCAACCGCAGCAGCTCCGAGGGCAGCCACGGCAGCATCGGGCGCCCGGCGAGGACCGCCCCGCGACCGAGCGGCGCCACGGCCAGTTCGGTACCCAGGTCGCCCCACTCCGGCGGCGCCCACCCGTCCGGCTCGATGACGCGCGTGGGCGTGGCGGGCCACCACGGGACCTGCAGCGAGTCCAGTTCGGGCGCGGCACCGCCGGCCGCGAGCACCGCCGACGCCCCCTCGACCGGCTCGGCCAGCACCAGCGCCCACGCCGCGCGGAACACGCGGGCGATCCCCTGCGCCAGGACGCGCTGCGGTTCGGCGGGCCGCGCCGCGAGGCTGTCGAGCAGTTCGAGTTCACGGTGGGCGTCGATCTGGCCGGCGTACGGGCGGATGGTCTCGACCCGCACGCCCGTCACGCTGGCCGCGGCCGAGACGATGGAATCGGCCAGCCGGTCCGGGGGCAGCTCGACGACGATGTCGTCCGTCGCGCTGCCGGGGGAGCGCTCGATGACGTCCACGCTGAGGATGTCCGCCCCCGCCCGGCCCAGGGCGGTCGCCACCGCGCCGAGCGCCCCGGGACGGTCCGGCAGCACCACTCGCAACAGGTAGGACACGGGACAAGCGTGCCCGACGGTCGGCATCCGTAGACTTCGGGGTCGTGCCGGACCCCATCGTCCCGCCCCGCATCAGCAGGGCCGAGGTCGCGCATCTCGCGCACCTCGCCCGCCTCGCCGTCACCGACGACGAGCTCGACCTGTTCGCGCGGCAGCTGGACATCATCTTGACCTCGGTGGCGCGCGTGGCGGACGTCGCCGCCGCCGACATCCCGCCCACCTCGCACGCCGTGGCGATGACGAACGTGTTCCGGCCGGACCGGACGCGTCCGTCCCTGCCGCGCGAGGCCGTCCTGGCCGGGGCGCCGGCGGTGGAGGACGACAAGTTCCGGGTCCCGCGGATCTTGTCGGACGAGGCGTAGGGAGCGGTGATCGTGACCGAGCTGACCGCGCTCACCGCCGCCGGGACCGCCGCGAGCATCGCCGCCGGCGACGTGTCCGCCGTCGAGGTCGCGCAGGCGCACCTGGACCGCATCGAGGCCGTGGACGGCCGCGTGCACGCGTTCTTGCACATCGACGCAGAGGGCGCGCTGCGGGCGGCCCGGGACGTGGACGCCCGGCGGGCCGCCGGGCAGGCCCTCGGGCCCCTCGCCGGGGTCCCACTGGCGATGAAGGACGTGGTGGTCACCCAGGGGCTGCCGACCACGGCGGGGTCGAAGATCCTCGAGGGCTGGCTGCCGCCGTACGACGCGACGATCAGCGCCCGCGTCAAGGCGGCCGGCCTGGTGATGCTCGGCAAGACCAACATGGACGAGTTCGCGATGGGCTCGTCCACCGAGAACTCCGCGTACGGGCCGACCCACAACCCGTGGGACCTCAGCAAGATCCCGGGCGGCTCCGGCGGAGGGTCGGCGGCGGCGCTGGCCGCCTACGAGGCGCCACTGGCGATCGGCACCGACACCGGTGGCTCGATCCGCCAGCCGGCCGCGGTCACCGGCACCGTCGGCGCCAAGCCCACCTACGGCGGGGTGTCGCGGTACGGCCTCATCGCGCTCGCCTCGTCGCTGGACCAGGCCGGGCCCTGCGCCCGTACCGTGCTCGACGCCGCGCTGCTGCACGAGGTGATCGGCGGCCATGACCCGTGCGACTCCACCTCGATCGCGCAGCCGGTGCCGCCCGTGGTCGCGGCGGCGCGCCGGGGCGCCAACGGCGACCTGAAGGGGGTCCGCGTCGGGGTGGTGCGGGAACTGGCCGGCGGTGGGGATGCCGCCGCCTATGGCGGCGGGGGAGGGTACCAGGCCGGCGTGCTCGCATCCTTCGACGCGGCGGTGCACACGCTGCGCGAACTGGGGGCCGAGGTCGTCGAGGTCGGCTGCCCGCACTTCGAGTACGCCCTCGCCGCGTACTACCTGATCCTGCCGAGCGAGTGCTCGTCCAACCTGGCCCGGTTCGACTCGGTCCGCTACGGCATGCGCGTCGGCGACGACGGGACGCGCTCGCTGGAGGAGGTCATGTCCCTGACCCGGGAGGCCGGCTTCGGGCCGGAGGTGAAGCGGCGCATCATCATCGGCACGTACGCGCTGTCCTCGGGCTACTACGACGCCTACTACGGGCAGGCACAGAAGGTCCGCACGCTGATCGCGCGGGACTTCGCGGCCGCCTTCGAGAGGGCCGACGTGCTGGTGTCGCCGACCTCCCCGTTCGTCGCGTTCGGGATCGGCGAGCGCATCGAGGACCCGATGGCCATGTATGTCAACGACCTGTGCACGCTGCCGGCGTCACTGGCCGGGACGCCGGCCATCTCGGTGCCGTGCGGGCTGTCGGACGGGCTGCCGGTCGGTCTGCAGGTCATGGCCCCGGCGCTGGCCGACGATCGCTGCTACCGCGTGGCGGCCGCGTTCGAGGCCGCCACCGAACAGTTCCGTCCTCCGGCGGGGGTGCTGGCATGACGCTCACCTACGAGGACGTGCTGGGCCGGTACGAGCCGGTGTTCGGGCTGGAGACCCACGTCGAACTGGGGACCGAGTCCAAGATGTTCTGCGGCTGTTCGACCCGGTTCGGCGCCGAGCCGAACACGCAGACCTGCCCGGTGTGCCTCGGGCTGCCGGGGGCGATGCCCGCCGTCAACGCCCGGGCCGTCGAGGACACGATCAAGATCGGCCTCGCGCTGAACTGCTCGATCGCCCCCTGGTGCCGGTTCGCGCGCAAGAACTACTTCTACCCGGACATGCCGAAGAACTTCCAGACGTCTCAGTACGACGAGCCGTTGTGCGTCGACGGGTACCTGGACGTCGACGTCGACGGCCAGAACTACCGCGTGGGCATCGAGCGGGTGCACATGGAGGAGGACACCGGCAAGAACACCCATGTCGGCGGCGCGACCGGCCGCATCCACGGGGCCGAGTACTCGCTGGTCGACTACAACCGGGCGGGCATCCCGCTGATCGAGATCGTCACCCGGCCCGTGCCCGGCACCGGCGCCAGGGCGCCCGAGGTGGCGCGCGCGTACGTCACCGCGCTGCGCGACATCCTGCGGACGCTCGGTGTCAGCGACGTGCGGATGGAGCAGGGCTCGCTGCGCTGCGACGTGAACACCTCGCTCTCGCCGGTCGGCTCGGGCGCGTGGGGCACCCGCACCGAGACCAAGAACGTCAACTCGCTGCGCTCCGTCGAGCGGGCGGTGCGCTCGGAGATGCTGCGCCAGGCGGAGCTGCTCGACGCGGGGGAGCGGGTGCGGCAGGAGACGCGCCACTTCTCCGAGGTCAGCGGCGACACCCGTCCGGGGCGCAGCAAGGAGGAGGCGACGGACTACCGCTACTTCCCCGAACCCGACCTGGTGCCGGTCGCGCCCGACCCCGCGTGGGTGGAGCAGATCCGGGCCGCGCTGCCGGAACTGCCGGCGGCCCGCCGGGCCCGGTTGCGCGAGTCGCTGGGCGTCAGCGCCGAGGACATGGTGCAGATGTCCAACGCCGGCGTCGTCGACCTCGTGGGGGAGACGGTCGAGGCCGGCGCACCGGTGGACGAGGCACGCAACTGGTGGCTGGGGTACCTCACGCAGAAGGCGAACGAGCGCGAGGTGGACGCCGCCGACCTGGGCGTCGCGCCCGGTGACGTGGCGCGCCTGGTCGCGCTGGTCGCGGACGGCACGCTGTCGGTCGCACTCGCCCGGCAGGCCGTCGACGCGGTGCTGGAGACCGGCCACGACGTGGACGCCGTCGTCGCGGAGCGGGGGCTGCGCAAGGTGTCCGACACCTCCGCGCTGGAGCGGGCGGCCGACGAGGCGATCGCCGCGGACCCGGACGCGGCCGACAAGGTGCGCGGCGGCAAGGCGGCCGCCGTCGGCGCGCTCGTAGGAGCGGTCATGAAGGCCACGCGGGGCCAGGCCGACGCCGCCGCGGTCAAGCAGATCCTGCTGGACAAACTCGGCGGCGGCGTGTGATCGCCCGCGGGGTCCGAGCGCGTCCGCAACCCGCACGGGTGCTCCGGGTCGCGGGGTAGTCGACGGTGACCGGGCACGGCGGCCGGTGGCCGCGGCCGGACGCGCCGTGAGCGCCGTACCGGTCACCGACCTGTTCCGGGTGCTGGACCTGACCGGCGTGTTCACGAACGCCGTGCTGGGCGGCGTGATCGCGCGCCGCGCGAAGTTCGATCCGGTGGGTTTCGTGGTGCTGGCGATCCTGTCCGGCCTCGGTGGCGGCCTCATCCGGGACACGCTGCTGCAGCGCGGCACCCCCGTCGCGCTGACCGACTACGCCTACCTGACCACGGCGTTCGGGGGAGCGGCGCTGGCCTACCTGGTCCGGGTGGAGGGCCGGCTGTGGGACCGCGCGTGGCCGGTCGTGGACGCGCTCGCGCTCGGGTGCTGGGCCGCCGCGGGGGCGCAGAAGACCCTCGGGGTCGGGCTCGGGTGGCTGCCGGCCGTGCTGCTCGGCACCATCACCGCCGTCGGCGGCGGCGCCGTGCGCGACATCGTGCTGCGCCGGGTGCCGGCCGTCCTCGGCGGCAACACCCTCTACGCGACCAGTGCCGCGCTCGCCAGCGGCGTCCTGGTGATCCTGGCCTACCAGGGCTACCCCACCGCGGGTTCGCTGGCCGCGCTGGTCGTCGGCGCGGGCCTGTGCCTGCTGGCGCGCTGGCGCAGGTGGATCCTGCCCGATGCCGACGCGTGGTCGCCCAAGCAGGTGGTGCCCGCGCGCTACCGCGCCCGGCTGCGCGGCGGAGTGCTCAGGCGCCCGGGGCGCCGGGACGGAAGGGACCGGCCGTGACGGCGACCGGCATCCTGCTCGTCGTCCTGCTCGCCGCGATCGGCCTGGCGGTGGTGGCCGGGATCATCGGCCGCGTGCTCGTCCACTGCGGCATGCGCCAGCCCCTCGTCGTACGGATGATCAACCGCGCCTCGGAGCGGGTCGTCGAGATCATCAAGCGCCCGATCACCGTGGCGGTCCTGGACGAGTTGGCCGACGTGCTGCGAACCGGCAGCTACACCCGCAACATCGCGGCGGCGCTGCAGGAGAACCACGAGCAGATCCGCGAGATGATCAAGGAGAAGATCAGGGAGGACCCGACCACCGGCCGGCTGTCCGGCGTGCCCTTCGGGGACCGGCTGGTGGGCGAGGTGACCGAGACCGCGCTGCGGGTCGTGCTGGCGGTGCTGGCCGACCCGCGGACCGACGCGCTGGTGTCGGACATGCTGCGCGACAACATCGACCAGATCCGGCGCACCGTGCGCCAGCGCGAGGACGCCGACGCGAGCCTGTGAGGCCGGCCCGTCATGCGGGGTTGGTCCCGGCGCCGCCGGACGGGACGATGCGCAGCACCCGCTCGTCGTCCGGGGCCGGCGTGCCGCGCCCGTCGGTGTTCGAGGTCGTCAGCCACAGGGCTCCGTCCGGGGCGGCGACGACGGTGCGCAGCCGGCCGTACCGGTTCACCAGCGTGGCCTGGAAGTCACCGAGCTTCACCGCGGTGCCGTCGCGCCCGAACGTGGCCGCGAGCAGGGCGCGGCCGTCCAGGGAGGTCACGTACAGGCTGCCGCCCATCAGCGCACAGCCGCCCGCCGCCCGGCGGCCCGCCGGGAGCGTGCCGATCGCCGCGCTGTCACCCGGTTCCGCGGCAGGCCAGCCGTAGCTCGCACCGGCCAGGACGAGGTCGACGCGGTCGGCGCTCACCGCGACGACGGTGGACGCGTCCGCACACAATCCGGCCATGCCCGGCGAGCCGCTCGCGAAGACCGGCGAGGCGGGGTCCGGGTTCCCGGGCGCCGGGGTGCCGATGTCGGTGATCCGCAGCACCTTGCCGGCAAGGCTGTTCGGATCGGCCGCCAGCGCCGGATCGCCGGCGTCCCCGGTCGCGACGTACAGGTCGCCGTCGGCCCCGAAGGCGATACGCCCGGCGTTCCCGGTGCCCCCCTTCGGGATCCCGGTGATGACCGGGGTGGCCGGGCCGGTCAGCGTGAAGGTGATCACGCGGTTGTCGGTGGGCGTGGTGACGTACGCGAAGATCAGCGAGTCCTGGAAGTAGTTCGGTGAGAGCGCGAGGTCGAGTAACCCGCCGTCGCCGCCGGCGTCCAGGCCCGTCAGGGTGCGCACCGTCCGGACCGGCATGCCCGGTTGCGGCTGCACGTCGACGATGCGCCCGGTGGTCCGCTCACCCACCAGCGCCGTGCCGTCCGGCAGCAACGTGAGCCCGACCGGCGCCGCCAGGTGCGCCGCGACCACCGCCGGGTCGGCCGGCTGCGTCGACGACGGCGACGAGGGGGCGTGCGACGGTGACGTGCCGCCGCCGTGCGGCCCGCCCCGGGCGTCCCGGCCGGGCGCCGGCAGCGCGGGGACGAGGGTGCGGTCCGGCCCGTCACCGGAGAAGGACGGCTGGGGGCGCCAGTCCGGGGCCGCCCGGGCACCGGCGGCGCAGCCGGCCAGCACCGTGACGGCGGCGAGCAGCAGCGCCGTGCGCACGAGCCGGCTCCGGGACACGCAATCCAGTGTGCCTGCTGCCCGGCAGCCACGATCGCGCGTGCTGGTGGGAAGGCGACCGCTTCCGGCAGTTCGGGCACCGAACAGCGCCAGGCTGTGGGACGAGCCGCTCGTTCGCGACGAGGAGACGTTCGGGCGCGCCGGCCACTGGCAGACTCGGGACGTGACGATCACGGTGTGCGTCCCGGACGAACGGTTCGCCGCCGCGCTCGAGGGCCTCGCGGTGCGGGTCGTCACCAGCCTCGACCCGCCCGCGGACACCGAGTTCCTGGTGCCGATCTACATGGCGGGGCCGGTGCCCGCGGCGACGCTGGCGGCGCTGCCGCGCCTGAAGGTCGTCCAGTTGCTCAGCGCCGGATACGAGAGTTGGCGGTCGGTCCTGCCCGCCGGCGTGACGCTGTGCAACGCGCGGGGCGTGCACGGCGCGTCCACCGCCGAACTCGCCGTCGGCGGGCTGATCGCTGTGCTGCGCGACCTGCCGCGGTTCGCCGAGCAGCAGCGGACGGCGACCTGGGAGCGGCACCGCGGCGACACCCTGGACGGCGCATCCGTGCTCGTCCTCGGCGCGGGCGACATCGGTGCACGGGTGGCCGGCGCGGTCTCGGCGTTAGGTGCGGACGTGACGATGGTGGGGCGCACGGCCCGGGACGGCATCCGGACCCTGGCGGACGTCGGCGCGCTGCTGCCGTACCAGCAGGCGGTCGTCGTCGCGTTGCCGCTCACGCCGGCCACCGCCCACCTGCTCGACGCGCAGTTCCTCGCGGCACTGCCCGACGGCGCGGTGGTGGTCAACGTCGCGCGGGGCGCGATCGTGGACACCGGCGCCCTGCTCGCCGAACTGCGGCGGGGGCGGCTGCGCGCATTCCTGGACGTCACCGATCCCGAACCGCTGCCCGCGGGCCATCCGCTCTGGCACGCCCCGAACCTGCTGCTGACGCCGCACGTCGGGGGCGGGACCACCGGCTGGGAGCGGCGCGCGCGGTCGCTCGTGCGGGCGCAGGTGGGGCGCTACCTGGCGGGCGAACCGCTGGTCAACGAGGTCTGACGCGCGGCCGCGGGCGGCGCGCGAGGGGGTACTTGGGGGTCGGCGGGGCCAGTTGCGGCAGGTGCCCGCCGCTCGCCGCGGTGAACGCCGCGAGGCCGCCGATCGTGACGCAGGGCAGCCGGACGGTGCCGTCCCCGCAGACCGCGAAGACCGACCGCCGCCGCACCGAGATGCCCCGGATGTCGGTCCACGACAGGTGGCGCGTACCCAGCAGCGCGCGCACCGTCACCCCGGACGGATCCACCACCGTCCGGGTCCGTGCGATGAACGCGATCGCGGCGAGCGGGACGAGCAGGAACACCAGCCGCCACCCGACCACGACGTCGGTGACCGGGCTGTCGGCAGAGCCGACCGCGTCGTGCAACGCACCCGCGAACGCCAGCGGGATCGTGCCGATCAGCACGAACAGCACCACCAGATAGGCGCTGCGCGGGACCCGGAAGATGCGGGCGCCGTCGGCCTCAGGAGTCGCGCTCACGGGAGAACCGTAACGCGTAGGGTGCAGGCGTGAGTGAGTCGCCGTCAGATCCTCGTCAGCACCGCAAGCCGCACAGCGGCATCGTCACCGACGGACTCGAGCGCGCGGCGGCGCGGGGCATGCTGCGCGCGGTCGGCATGGGGGACGACGACTGGCGCAAGCCGCAGATCGGTGTCGCGTCGAGTTGGAACGAGATCACCCCGTGCAACCTGTCGCTGGCGCGGCTGGCCAAGCAGGCGAAGGTCGGGGTGCGCGGGGCGGACGGCTTCCCGCTGGAGTTCGGGACGATCTCGGTCTCCGACGGCATCTCGATGGGCCACGACGGCATGCACTATTCCCTGGTCAGCCGCGAGGTGATCGCCGACTCGGTCGAGACGGTGTTCCGCGCCGAACAGCTCGACGGTGCCGTGCTGCTCGCCGGCTGCGACAAGTCCGAGCCGGGGATGCTGATGGCCGCGGCACGGCTGGACATCGCCGCGGTCTTCCTCTATGCCGGCTCGACGCTGCCGGGCCGCTACCAGGGTCGGGACGTGACCATCATCGACGCGTTCGAGGCCGTGGGCGCGTGCCTGGCCGGCCGGATGAGCCGCGAGGAGGTCAACGAGATCGAGCGGGCGATCTGCCCGGGCGAGGGTGCCTGCGGCGGCATGTACACCGCGAACACCATCGCCTCGGCCGCGGAGGCGCTCGGGATGTCGCTGCCGGGCAGCGCCGCGCCGCCGGCCCCCGACAGCCGGCGCGACGCCTTCGCCGAGCGCTCCGGCGAGGCCGTCGTCCACCTGGTCGACGCCGGGATCACCGCGCGCACCATCTTGACCAAGGCGGCCTTCGAGAACGCGATCACGGTGGTCATGGCGCTCGGCGGCTCGACCAACGCGGTGCTGCACCTGCTGGCGATCGCGCACGAGGCGAAGGTCGAACTGACGCTGGACGACTTCAACCGCATCGGGGACAAGGTCCCGCACCTGGCCGACGTCAAGCCCTTCGGCCGTTACGTCATGACCGACGTCGACCGGATCGGCGGCGTCCCGGTCGTGATGAAGGCGCTGCTCGACGCCGGACTGCTGCACGGCGACTGCCTCACCGTGACCGGCCGGACCATGGCCGAGAACCTCGCCGAGATCGCACCGCCGGACCCCGACGGCAAGATCATCCACGCGCTGGCGACGCCGATCCACCGGACCGGCGGCATCACCATCCTCAAGGGCTCGCTGGCCCCCGACGGCGCCGTGGTCAAGAGCGCCGGGCTCGAGGCGCCGACCTTCGAGGGTCCCGCCCGGGTGTTCGACACCGAGCAGCCGGCGATGGACGCGCTGGCGGCCGGCACGATCACGGCCGGGGACGTGGTCGTGATCCGCTGGGAGGGACCCAAGGGCGGGCCCGGGATGCGGGAGATGCTCGCGATCACCGGTGCCATCAAGGGCGCCGGCCTCGGCAAGGACGTGCTGCTCGTGACGGACGGGCGGTTCTCGGGCGGGACCACCGGGCCGTGCATCGGCCACATCGCGCCCGAGGCGGCGCACGGCGGGCCGATCGCGCTGGTGCACGACGGCGACCGGATCCGGCTGGACCTGGCCGCCCGCACGCTCGACCTGCTCATCGACGGCGCGGAGCTGGAGCGGCGCCGGGCCGGCTGGAAGCCGCGGCCCCAGGCCTTCGACCACGGCGTCCTGGGCAAGTACGCCAAGCTGGTGGGATCTGCCGCGCAGGGCGCCGTCTGCGGCTGATTCGCCGCGGCGAGCCCGCCCCCGGTCTCGCCTCGACAGCGCCCTGCGCCCCACCGCCCACTGCAGTTTTCGATGCGGCGGCCCTCCCCGGGCCACCGCCCTAGCGGAGGCTGCCGAAGTCGCAGGTGAGCCAGATCTTGCCGTTGGCGCTGTCCATCACGACGTCGATGCCCACGTTGCGGAAGTTCGGGCTCAGGATGTTCAGGCGGTGCCCGTCGTTCGGCGGCACCTCGTTGTACATCGACTGCTCCATGGCCAGCGCACCGTTGGTCGACATGTCCGTCGACCAGCCGATGTTCTCGCCCGCGTAGTACCAGTTGTAGCCCGCGTTCAGCAGCCGGGTCCCCAGCGACGGCTCACCGGGCAACTGGTGGGACAGCGTGTTCGCCGCGGCCATCGCCAGGTTGTGCGCGTGGGCGCTGGCGATCAGGTTGCTGTTCATCTGCAGCGGCGGCAGGCCGTTCATGGCCCGCTCGCTGTTGAGCAGCGACAGCACCGCCCAGGCGGCGCCCGATG
>SCQZ01000363.1 GCA_004299665.1 Jatrophihabitans sp. | reverse complement strand
GCGGGCGTGACGGTCGCGCGGCTGCTCGCCAAGTGGGGCGCCGGCCTCGAACTCGACGCGGTGCCGCAGGACGCGCAGCATGCGGCGGCCCGGCACCTGCTGGACGGGTTCGGGACGGCCCTGGCCGCGCTGCGCACGAACACCGTGGCGCCCGCGCTCGAGGTCGCGCGCTCCCTCGGCGGCCCGCCCGAGGCGAGCTTCCCCGGTTCGCGCGAGCTGCTCGGCGCACCGGCAGCGGCGTACGCGACCGGCGCGCTGGTGCACGGGCACGACTTCGACGACACGCACTCCGGCGGACTGGTGCACGCGACCGCCGCCACGCTGCCGGCGGCGTGGGCGGTGGGGCAGCAGGTGGGGGCGACCGGTGCGGACGTCCTGACGGCGGCCGTCGTCGGCTACGAGACGGTGTGCCGCATCGCGATGGGCAGCCCGCACGGGTTCCACGCCCGCGGCCTGCACGCGACGCAGGTCGCCGGGGTCTTCGCCGCGGCGGCCGTGACCTCGCGCCTGCTCCGGCTGCCGGCCGAGGCGGTCACCGAGGCTCTCGGGATCGCAGGGTCCAGCGCCGGCGGCCTGCTGGAGTTCCTGACGACCGGCTCGTCCACCAAGCAGCTGCACCCCGCCTCCGGCGCGCTCAACGGCATCCTCGCCGCGCGCCTGGCCGCGGCCGGCGCCACCGGCCCGGACACCGTGCTGGAGGGGCCGCACGGGATCTACGCGACGCTGTCCGCGCGCCCGGCGGACCTCGACGCCGTGACGGCCGACCTCGGCGAGAGCTGGGAGGTCACCCGTATCACGATCAAGCCGTACCCGGCGTGCCAGCTGATGCACGTGAGCCTGGACGCCACCGCCGCCGCCCTGCGCACGGCCGCGATCGACCCGCAGGACGTCGTCGAGGTGGTGGCCGAGGTGCACCCCGACTCGGCGGCCGTCGTCTGCGAGCCGGCGGCGGACAAGGTCGCGCCGCGCACCGTCTACGACGCCAAGTTCTCGCTGCCGTGGTGCGTCGCCGCGCTGCTCGTCGACGGGCGCGTCGACCTGGACACCTTCACCGAGCAGTCCATCGCGCGCCCCGCGGTCACCGCCCTCGCCTCGCGCGTGCGCACCCGCCTCGGCGGCAGCGCCGGCGTCGCCGCCGACGCGGCGGGCCGGGTCGAGGTCCGGCTGCGGGACGGCAGCACCATCGAGGGCGCGGTCGCCCGCAGCGTCGGGGGGCCGCTGGCCCCGATGTCCGACGACGCGTTGCTGGCGAAGTTCCTCGCCGACGCCGGGGACACCCCACCGGCGCGCCAACTCGCCGAGCGGATCCTCGATCTGCCGGCCGAACCCGATCTGCGCGGGCTCGCCGACCTCGCGACCCGCGCGGCAGGAGCGTGACGATGCCCCTCGCGACGCCGGTCGAGCCCGCCGAGTTCCCGTGGTACGACTACCGCGGCTTCACCTTCTCCCTCGGCCTGCAGTTCGACGGTCACCTGATCAACTCCGGGCACTCCGGCTCGGCCTTCGACCCGGTGAAGGGCAAGCCCGACGTCGCCGGCGGCATGGCCGACCAGGCGCGGATCGCCTACGCCAAGCAGGCCGCCGTGCTGGCTGCCGCCGGCCTGACGCTCGCGGACGTGACGCGGGTCGTCGAGAACGTCGCCGTCGACGGCCTGGCCCACTACGCCGAGGCCGAGCAGGTGCGCGCCGAGGTCTTCGGCGCACACCGGCCGGTCGTGATGACCGTCGTGGTGGACCGGCTGGTGCGCCGCAAGGCGATGATCGAGGTGGAGGTCCACGCGTCGCCGGGCGGTGGCACGGCGTTCGGCGCCGACGGCACCGCGCGGTGGGACCGGCACCTGGTCCGCGAGGCGCACGGCGGCACGCTCTACCTGCCGACGCTGCTCCCGGTCGACGCCGACGGCGCGATCGTCGCCGCGGGCGACCTCGCCGGCCAGTACCGCTACTGCCTCGAGCGGGCCGCCGACCTGCTCGCCCCCGCGGGCCTGTCGCTGGCCGACGTCGTGTCCACCGTCGACTACACCACCGCCGCGTCGCGCCGGGACTACCCGAAGATCGCCGCGGTTCGCCGCGAACTGCTCGGCCCCGTCTACCCCACCGCGGCCGGGATCTTGATGAGCCGCCTGCACGAGCCCGGCGTGCTGGTCGCGCTCGACGTGGTCGCCTCGCGGGCGCCCCTGGAGCCGGTCAACCCGGGCTGGTCCCGCTACGACACGCTCACCTACAACCCGGGGGTCCGGGCGGGGGAGATGCTGTACCTCAGCGGCTTCGCCGCGCTGGACATGAGCACGCAGCGTGCCGTCCACCCCGGCGACCTCCGCGCCCAGGCCGAGGTCACCTACGGCGCCCTGCTGCAGACGCTGGCCGCCGCCGGCCTTGGGCCGCAGCACCTGCTGTCCACCGTCGAGTACGTCACGCCCGAGGGGTTGTCCGCCTACCGGGACGTCGCCGACGTGCGGCGCGAACTGCTGGCCGAGCCGTATCCCACCTCGACCGGGATCGTGTGCGGCGGGCTGCTGCGCCCGGAGTTCATGCTCGAGGTCGTCGCGACCGCACTGGTCCCGGACGGTGCCGGGTGAGCCTGCTCAGCGACGAACTGCGCGCCCGGATCGGGGAGACCCGCGTCTACGTCGCGCCGGAACCGCTGTCGCGTGCCGCGATCCGGTACTACGCGCAGGCCGTCGGTGACGACAACCCGCTCTACACCGACACCGCTGCCGCGCTCGCCGCCGGACTCCCCGACGTCGTGGCGCCCCCCACCTTGCTGTGCGACACCAACCAGTACTGTGCCGGCACCCCCGACGCGGACGGGTTCGCCGGGCACAGCTGGGGGATCGAGGTCCCGGGCACCCGCACGGTGCGCGGCGGCAACGACTACCGGTTCTTCCGCTACGCCCGTCCGGACGACGTCGTCACCGTCGAATGGCGACTCGCGGACATCGCCGAGGTGGTGAACTCGTCCGGCAGCGCGATGTTGATCGTGACCAGCGAGGCCCTCGTCACCGACCAGCACGGCGAGCAGATCCTGCGCAACACCGAGACGATCATCCACGTCGCGGTGGCGTCGGCATGAGATTCCCTAGGTCAACCTCAAGCGGCCTGAAGCATCACCGCGCCTCGGTGGAGTTCGGGGTTGTAGGCGGTGCCGTCTTGCCAGCAACGCCAGA
>SCQZ01000362.1 GCA_004299665.1 Jatrophihabitans sp. | reverse complement strand
CTCCCTGGGCCGACGCACAGTTCGCCATAGGCCAGGAGCTGCTGTTCAACGGGATGCCGTTCGGTGTGATCACCGGCGTGTCCGGCGCGACGCTGACCTTCGTGGGATCGGCACCGGCCACCGGCGCATCGGTGGCGGCGACGATCGCGGTGTTCGATCCGCAGGTCGTCAGCACGACCCAGGTCGCGTTCGGCGCGCATCAGCTGATCCGCACCGACATGCGGTCCTGGAGCGAGTTCGGTTTCGCGGTGGGACAGCTGGTCACCGTCGACGGCGTGCCGGCCGGCGCCGTCACCGCGATCACGGGCCCGACCGGCGACATCATGACGATCTCTGGCACCCCCGTCCCGCTCGCCTGCCCCGCACTGCCGTCGGTGTGCACGGCGACGGTCGCGGTGGCGGCGAGCAGCAACAACCCGGTCCGGTACGGCGGGAACATCTTCACCGTGACCGGCGGCGGTGGGCCGGGGCCGCAGTACGCCTCGCGCACCGCGAGCACCACCTCGTTCACCGAGACCGGCTCGACCCTCGTCCGCGGCACGGGATCGTGGCTCACCGACAACTTCGCCATCGGCATGACCGTGCAACTCAACGGCAACCCGAGCTGGTCCGTCGTCGGCGTCACCGGCTCCACGCTGACCCTGTCCGGGCCGGCGCTGCCCGGCGGCCCGGTGGCCGGGCTGTCGGTCGTCGGTTTCGGACCGCCGTCGGTGAACGGCACCTTCACCACCACCCTCGTCGCCCCGGCAGGCGGCGGCTCGGCGGCCGTCAGCACGCTGGCGCGTACCGACGACGGGTCCTGGCTGACCGACGGCTTCGTGTACGGCATGGTGCTGCAGATCAACGGCGTGCCCGCCTGGACGATTACCGCAGTCACCGCGAGCACGCTCACCCTGTCCGGACCGGCGCCGGCGGCGGTGACCCTGACCGGTGCGACCGTCATCGGGTACGCGCCCTCCCCGCTCGTCATCTACGGCAGCACCTCGCAGGACGGCGTCTGGTACAGCGGCGACCCGCACACCATGACGACCCGGGTCTTCGGCCCCAAGCCGTTCCCGACCCAGGTCGGCAACGGCACGCCGCAGTTCGTCTTCCCGGTGGCCAACCCGTTCCGCCACGCGGGCAACAACGTCATCGACGCCAGCGCCCTGTTCGCCGGCGTGCCCGAGGGGCAGGTGCCCAGCGTCGGCCTGACGATCTACGGCGGTCCCGGCAACAACACGATCTACGGCAGCGCCGCCGGAGACTTCATCGCCGGCGGGTCGGGCAACACCACCGTGTACGGCGGCCGCGGCGACAACCAGATCCTCGGCAGCGACGGCGTGAACGTCGACATCATCACGCGCACCGTCTCGTTCCCGACCGTCGACACCAGCCTCTACGAGAACGCGGACCCGCTCGTCGCGGGCAACAACCTGCTCTACGGCAACACCCCGGGTGCGGGGGAGACCGTCACCGACCGGTTCGGCGACTACAACAACGTGATCTTCGGGGCGATGGGTGCCGTCACGCAGGACACGCGCGAGGCCACCGTCGGCGTCATCGGCGCGAGCCGCACGGTGACCGGTGCGCTGACGTCCAACGCGCCCGTCGGTAGCGCCCTGAACGGCAAGGCCACCCTGACCTGCGCCACGGCCTGCTTCCTGGCCACCGACCTCGGCCTGGACGTCGCCGATGCCGGCAACGTCTACCTCTCGCCCGGCACGATCATCGTCGCCGTGAGCTCCGACCTGCGGACGGCGACGCTGTCGCGCAACGCCGTGGGCAACGTCTCCGTCGCCGCCCTGACCGTCGTGATCGGCCCGCCGCACGGGTACTGCCGGCCTACCGGTGCCGCGTCCGACAGCCCGTACTGCGCGCCCAGCGGGACCACACCGTGGGGCGACGCGCGGCTGGAGAAGTTGCAGACGACGCTCGACATTCTCACCGTCTCCTCCGCGCAACCGCAGAACCACGGCGACAACACGATCTACGCCAGCGGCGGCGACAACGTGCTCATCGGCGGCGACGGCAACAACAACATCCAGGGCGGGCCGGGCCGCAACCTGATCATCGGCGGCAGCGTGCTGCTCGACCGCACGACGCACCTGTTCACCTACACGAACCCGCGCTTCCAGGACCTGCTCGGCACGCAGATGTACAGCACCACCCCGGGCACGCTGGGCAACAGCCTGACCGACGGCGTCGCGCAGAACGACCCGACCGGCCACGCCTGGTGGGGCGACTTCCTCTCGGCCGCGCCGGGCGGGCCGATCGGCATCACGCTCTCCGCGCCGCTGAACGACCCGAACCGCCCGTCGTTCCTGTGGGACTCGGCATACAAGGGCGCCGACTACATCGCCGGCGGCCCGGGCAGTTCGATGATCTTCGGAGAGAGCAACGACAACATCATCCAGTTGCACGGCTCGATCGACATCACCGCGCCGGCCTCGGTGACCGGTTACCCGACGGTCTCGAACGGGTCGCCGTCGATCGGCAGCGTGTTCGGCGGCGCGGCGACCTGCCCCTTCCGCGGCTTCGCCCTCGGCAACCGGGTCGGCGCATGCCGGGACGCGACGACCGCGCTGCTGCTGATCAACGCGTCGGTCGACGACTACGCCCCGCTCGAGTACACGCTCACCGCGAGCCTGATCTTCGGTGCCCACACGATCACCCGCACCGACGGCCTCGCCTGGGCGGACGGCGGCTTCGCGGTCGGACAGACGCTGACGGTCAACGGCGTGGCGGTGGGAGTGGTCACGGCGGCAAACTTCGCCACCCTCACCCTCACCCTCACCGGAGCCCCGGCGCCCGCGGCCTGCACCGTGCTGCCCTGCACGATCTCCGCGACCGTCGCGGCCACCGACGGCCAGACATACGTCGAGGGCGGCCGCGGCAACAACACGATCTTCGCCAACCGCGGGCAGAACGACATCGTCGGCGGCAACTCCGACCTGTTCAGCCTGACGCTGCCGAGCGAGCGGGCCAGCGGTTCGAACCTGATCTTCGGCCAGTCGGGCAACCACTCCGGCCGCGAGGACTGCGGCGACGGCACGCTCGACGCGAACAACCACTGCATCACCGACCCGAACGGCCACGCGCACGACTCCAACGTGATCGTCGCCAACAACGGCGAGATCGTGCGGCTGGTCGGCACGAACGGCCAGTACGGCACGGGTAACGGCGTCGCGATGTCGGTCGGCTACCTCAACTACAACTACGACGTCTTCGGCTACACGGCCGCGACCGAGCGGATCATCGCCCGCGCCGTCACGCTCCTGGACATGACGCCCGGCGGCCCGGACCTGGCCA
Organism: Jatrophihabitans sp.; assembly: GCA_004299665.1. GTDB lineage: Bacteria > Actinomycetota > Actinomycetes > Mycobacteriales > Jatrophihabitantaceae > FW021-bin43. The sequence goes on along the minus strand of SCQZ01000362.1, from coordinate 10,553 downwards.
ACCAGGCCGGTCCACAGGTGACGGGAACCGCCGCGAGCAACGGCGTCGGGGACATCGGCGGCAACCCGATCACCGTCGACGGGGTGGCGCTGATGCGCGGCAGCGAGATCCACGCCGAGAGTGGCGACGCGTTCATCTACGGCGGACCGGCGAACGACGTCATCTACGGCGGCGGGCAGAACGACACGATCATCACCGGCTACGCGGACAACTGGGTGTCCGGCGGGCGTGGCGACACCTGCATCATCGGCGGCGGCGGCCGCTGCCTGACCAGCCGGGTGAGTTCGGCCTACGGCGAGCCGTTGTACGGCGTGGCCCCGATCCCGGCGGCCAACATCAGCCAGCTGATCACCACCCCGGGCAACGTCCAGCAGGCCGTCATCAACGTCAACGGCGCGCTGAGCTACACCGCGCTGTTGTGGCCGTACAACTGGGACCCGACCGCCAACGGCAGCCCGAGCTTCGCCACCGGATGCAAGCAGAACGCCATCTGCGCGCACTACCAGCCGCGGTTCGGGCACAACATCATCTATGGCGGTTGGGGCGGCGGCGTCATCCACGCCGGGCCGGGCCAGTCTGCGGTCTCCGGTGCCGAGGCCCCCGAACTGGGGTACGCCGACAACTTCGACATGAGTGGCAACGCGATCAACGGCGCCCCGTACGAGAGCGACTGGTATCACCCGTTCAACCCCGGCAACCCGATGGGTTGGCACCCGCTGGCCGACCTCGGCAACGGCAACGCCGCGCGCGCGCTGATGGCGGGCAAGGCCAGCTACTTCGACCCGGAGGACCCGCGGCGGGAGACCTTCCTGAACCCGGTCGTGAGCAACACCCCGCTCGCCAGCGGCTTCAACCCGCTGCTGTGCAAGTGGGCCACCGGCCAGACGCCGGCCGCCGCGGGCTGCCTGCCGTGGTTCCTGACGTTCGACCCCACGGACGCAGGCATGCCGCTCGACACGACGTGGTATCCCGGCACCGGCGACCCGCAGATGCCCACGACCGGTGACAAGGCCGTCTTCGGTGACCTGGGCAACGACTGGATCGTGGCCGGAATGGGCCGGGTGCGGGTGTACGGCGGCTGGGGCAACGACGTCATCGACGTCCGGGCGAGCACCCAGCAGGACGGCGGCCTGAACGACGGGCCGGTGCCGAACCTGGTGCGCAACACCGACGGCTCGTTCAGCATCGCTACGGCCAACTTCGTGTACGGCACCCCGGCCTGGGAGAGCCTCGCCTACGGCGGGGGCGGCCAGGACATCTTCTTCGCCGGAACCGGCGGCGACCGGCTCGTCGACTGGGTCGGCAACCACAACAGCTACTTCGTGCCGTTCTCGCAGTTCGGCATGCCGGCGGTCAGCCGGACCCTGCAGCCGTTCCTGCCCGAGTTCCTGTACGCGCTGTCCAAGAGCGACGGCGCCGACCAGACCCTGATGACCCGTTACGCTCCGTTCGACACGCGGTACAGCGGCCTCGCCTCGCGCAACGGCGAACCGTACGGCGAACTCGGGCTCGTGCTGCAACACGACGACGCGTGGCACCAGCAGGTCGGGCCGCCGTTCAACGAGATGCCGGAGAACCTCGGCGGCACCGGGATCGACGTGCAGAAGACCGCGAACGTCCGGCCGTTCAACTCGCCCGGCACCGACCCGCCGGCGTCGGCGCTGGTGCCGCGGGTGTCGCTGCCCTCGGGGGTCGGCGTCAACCTCCCGTCGGGCACCAACCCGGCCGGCGCGTCCAGCGTGCCGTTCGAGATCACCGGCCTGCCCGGTTCGGGCGTGACCTATGCCTTCACACAGGGCACCGCGGCCGTCAGGGGCTCGGGTGTCATCTCCGCGGCGGGGACGTTCGGTGCGGTGGTCGACCTGTCCGGCTTCGCCGACGGCGTCATCAGCGTCACCGTCACGCTGACGCCTCCGAGCGGTTCGGTCACCACACTGGCCGCCGCGACCGGGAAGAACAGCGTCGCGCCGCCCGCGCCCACCGTCACGGCACCCGCGTACGCCAACCTGGCCAACCGCTCGGCGTTCGTGATCACCGTACAGGGCCAGGCCGGCGCCATCGCCGACGTCATCATCAGCGACGGTTCCACCCCGATCGCCCGCGTGGCGAACGGCATGGACATCGTCGGCGCAAACGGGTCGGTGAGCATCCCGGTCGACGTCTCGAACCTGGTCGACGGCGTCCTGATCATCTCGGTCACGCTGACGAACGGCGCCGGCGTGAGCGTGTCGAGCACGATGACGGCGATCCTGGACACGAGCCCGCCACCGTTGACGGTCTCCGGCGTCGCGCCGTACATCAACCTCGCGAACGTGGGCGGCTACTCCTTCTACGCCACCGGTGAGGTCAGGGCCGTCATCGCGTACGCGTTCTCCGACGGCACGAACACCGTCTCGGCCAGCAAGCCCGTCAACGGCAGTGGCCAGTGGAACGTGAACAACGTCTACCTGGCCGGCCTCAAGGACGGCCCGGTGGTCCTGACGGTGACCGAGACCGAACCGTCGGGCAACCAGACCGTCTACACCCAGACGCTGCTGAAGAAGGTCACCGCGCCCGGCAAGCCGACGGTGACCCTGAATGCCGCCGACGACACCGGACCGTCCAGCACCGACTACATCACGAGCGTCGCGGCGCCGCGGTTCGTCGTCTCGCCGGGTGCGGGATCGGTCTCCACCACCGTCTTCGTCAACGGGACGCCCTACACCGGGCAGACGCTGGCCGACGGCGCGTACACGGTGACCGCGATCAGCTACGACGCCGTCGGAAACCCGTCGGCCACCGCGACCGCGCCGCGCACGCTGGTCGTCGACCGCACCCCCCCGAGCGGCACGGTGACCGTCGCCGGCGTCGTCGTCAACGGCACGACGTACGTCAGCGCGAGCGCGGTCGGGCTCACGCTCGCCTTCAGCGGCGCACCGGCGGGGCTCTACCAGGTCGCCTTCTCGGTCAACGGCGCGCGCTACAGCAACCCGGTCGCCTACGCGCCGTCGGCGACGCTGCAACTGACGGGGCCGGACGGCAGTTACTCGGTGTCGGTGCTCGTGACCGACTTCGCGGGGAACGCGGCCGTCGTGACCGCCCGCTTCGTCCTCGACCGGACGCCGCCGGCCATCAGCTACACCGTCACCGCGCCTGCCAACGGCGCGTACTACGACGTCTCCCAGCAGATCGTCCTGACCTACGCCGCCGCCGACTCCGGAGCGGGCGTGGCGGCCGTGTCCGCGACGCTCGACGGGCAGGCCTGGACGAGCGGCGCGGCGGTGATCGGCGAGTCGCTGGCCGCCGGCACCCACACGGTGGTCGTCACCGCCGTCGACCGCGCGGGCAACACCTCGACGCGTACCTTCACCCTCGTCGTGCGCGCGAGCCTTCCGGGGCTGCAGGCGGCGGTCAGCTACGGGCTGAGCAGCGCGAACATCACCGCGTCCTACGTGGCGGCCCGGCTGTCGACGGATCTGACCAACGCCCAGAACGCCCTGGCCGCCGGCAACCGTGCCGCCGCCAAGGCGTACCTGTCCACCTTCGCCAGCGACGTGACGAACAACCAGCGCCGCATCACGGCCGCGTTCGCGGCGCTGCTCATCGGGTGGGCGAACGACCTGTCCAGCAGCCTCTGACCAGCTCGGCGGTCAGGCTCGCGCCGGCGCGACCGCGGAGGGTGGACCGGTGTGCATCACCGGCGTGGCGCCGGACGCGCGCCGCCGCCGATACTGGATGTGTGACCCTCTCGCCGCGAGACGCCGTTCCGCGATGACCGCTGCACCGGCCGTGGCCGGCCGTCGACTCCGGCCCGCCGTTGGGCTCGCCATCGTGCTCCTTGTGCTGATCGGCGTGAACGTGGCGACGCATGTGGTGCACGCGTTCGCTTTGTGGGTCGGCCCGCTGCTGGCCGTGGCGCTCGTACTGTTCGCACGGCGTGCCGGGTTGAACTGGTCGCAGCTCGGTCTGAGCCGCCGTCACCTGTGGTCGGGCGTGAAGTGGGGTCTGCTGGCGGTCGCGGTGGTCGGCGCGGTCTACGTGGTCGGGATACTGGTGCCGTTGACGCGGGTGGCGTTCCTCGATTCGCGCTACCACCTCGCGGTGTCCGGTGCGCTGTTCACGGCGTTCGTGGTGATACCGGTGGGCACCGTGGTGTTCGAAGAGGTGGCGTTCCGCTCGGTGCTGTGGGGGCTGCTGTCACGGCATGTGGCGACGTGGCGTGTGATGGTCATCTCCTCGCTGCTGTTCGGGCTGTGGCATGTGCTGCCCTCTCTGCATCTTGCCTCGGCGAATCGCGGCGTCGGCGATGCGTTGCGGTCGGCCGGCGGGATGAGCGCGGTGCTCGCCGTCGCCGGCGCGGTGCTGGTCACCACGATCGGCGGCCTGATCGCCGGCGAGTTGCGCCGCCGCAGCGGCAGCGTGCTGGCCAGCGCGGCGATGCACTGGGCGACGAACTCCCTCGGCGTGCTGTTCGGGTTGGTTGCCTGGCAACTGGCCGGTTGAGGAGCACCGGGCGCGCGCGGTGACCAGCGACGAGACAGGCCAGGTGCCCCCTCCGCAGCGCGTGCCGACGGCGGATTCGTCCGAGCGCCCGCGACGGTGGCCCGCTTTCGCGTGGGCCTGGCTTTCCCGGCACCGGCACGTCGAGCACTACGTGCGTCGGCTCGATCACCTCGGCGTGTTGCTGGGTCTGCTGGCCTTCGTGTCTTCGTTGACCCCGTCGCTGTTGCCGCGCTCGTGGTACCTGCAGGGCGTGGTGTCCGGTTTGAGCGTGGCCGGCGCCTACGGCGTCGGCGTGGTCTGTACCTGGCTCGCGCGGCGTGCCGGTGTCCGGCCGGTGAGCGCACAGGTCCACCGGCAGGTCTGGTACGGCATCGCGGCGCTGTCCGGCGTGGTCGTCCCGGTCCTGCTCTGGCTGAGCTCGGCCTGGCAGAACGACGTGCTCCACGCGGTGGGCATGCACGGCGGCGGCCGCTACCTGCACATCGGCATGTTCCTCATCGCGGCGGCCGTTGCCGCGGCGCTGATCGGCATCACCCGGCTGGTACAGGACATTTACCGGCTCCTCGCCCGCCGGCTGAGCCGCCATGTGCCGCGTGTGGCGGCGCGGCTCGTCTCGTTCGTCCTCGTCGCGGTGCTCGTTGTCGGCTTCGGCACCGGTCTGGCCTACCGCGGGCTGGTCCGGCTCGCCGATCTCAGCGCGTCCTCGGTCGATCACGGCACACCGTCCAACGTGGTCCAGCCGCTCACGTCGCTGCGCTCCGGGGGCCCCGGCTCCTTGGTGGCGTGGCGGACACTCGGCTACGAGGGCCGCGCCTTTGTCGGCTCCGGGCCAACCCGCGCACAGCTCGCCGGCTTCAGCCGGCGATCGGCCATCGAGCCGATCCGTGTCTACGCCGGGCTGTCCTCGGCGACGGGGCTACAAGCCGAGGCCGATCTGGTGTTGGCCGAGCTGCGGCGCACCCACGCCTTTGACCGGGCGCTGCTGGCGATCGCCACCACGACCGGAAGCGGATGGGTCGATGAGGGCCTCGTCGAGCCGCTGGAGTACATGTATGTCGGCGACACCGCGATCGCCGCGATGCAGTACTCCTACCTGCCGAGTTGGGTGTCGTTCGTCGTCGACAAGGACCGCGCCCGCAACGCCGGACGCGTGCTGTTCAACACCGTCTACGACTACTGGGCCACCCTGCCTCACCAGCATCGCCCGCGGCTGGTCGTCTTCGGCGAGAGCCTCGGCGCGTTCGGCTCCAGCGCCGCGTTCTCCGGCCTCGCCGACCTCACCGCGCGCACCAGCGGCGCACTGTTCGTCGGCCCGCCCAACGCCACCGAACTGTGGCGCGCGCTGACCGGCCGCCGTGAGCATGGCACGCCCGAGCGCCTGCCCGTCTACGGCGACGGCCAGACCGTGCGCTTCGCGGCCTCCGCCGCCGACCTGCATAACCCTGACGGCACCCTCGCCACGCCCAAAGCCGTGTTCCTGCAGCACGCCTCGGATCCGGTCGTGTGGTGGTCGCCCGACTTGCTCTGGAGCAAGCCGGACTGGCTCGCTGAGCCGCGCGGGCCGGACGTGGCAGTCCAGATGCACTGGTTCCCGGCCATCACCTTCTGGCAAATCACCTGTGACCTGGCGATCAGCCTCAAACCACCGCCGGGGCACGGCCACCGGTATGGACCGGAGATACCGACCGCGTGGGCGGCCATTCTTCACCCCGCGCACTGGACCGAGGACGACACTGCTGCGCTGACCGCCGTGCTGGCCGCAACCGGCTAACTCCCTTGGTCTTCGGCCGGCGAACCGGTCCCGTATTGCAGGACTTTCCGAGTATTCAGAAAAGTGTCCGAGGGGGGACTTGAACCCCCACGCCCGATAAAGGGCACTAGCACCTCAAGCTAGCGCGTCTGCCATTCCGCCACCCGGACGAGTGCGCTGGCGAGTCTAACCCATCCCGGCGGCCCGATCCGGCCCCGCGAGAGCAGCGATCCGGCGCCCGCGCGTGTCCCGACGTGCGCGTTGCCTCACATGGAGCTAACATGGCCAGAAGTCAGGCGCAAGCCGCGGGCACGGGTAGGAAGATCGCAGATGGCGACCGATTGCAGAGGGCGGGCACGAGGGCGATGAAGCCGCTCATGTCCCGCTTGGCCGCGCTCGCCGTCGCGGCTTCGACGCTCGGCGCCGTGCTGCTCGCCGTCGCGCCGGACGCGGCCGCCGCCCCCCATCTCGCCGGCACGCCCCACAGCGCGCACCAGACGCCGTCGTTGCGCCACTCGGGTAACGGCACGGCGCGGTCGCAACGACACAACTCCGACCAGAACCAGGGCAACGGAAATGCCCAGGGCAACGACAACTCCCAGGGGAACGGCAACGGGCAGGGCAACGTCCTCGGTCAACTCACCGGGATCGTGGACCAGGTGGGCGCCACCGTCACCGGACTGGTCGACACCACGGTTTCGACCGTGCTGGGGCTGACCACGCCGCCCGGGAACGCCGCCGTGGCACCTGCCCAGGCACCCGGTCTGGCGGCACCGGCGCCGAATCCCGCTGCGGCGGCGGTTGCCGTACCGGCGCCGGCCGGTGCAGCGCCCCAGGTCGTCGCGAGCCCGGCCGCGCCGAGCACCACGGGGCCGTCGAATGCCGCGACGGCGGGGCACGCGGGCACCCAACCCGACGCCGTCACGCTGCTGCCGAAATCCGCAACCCTGCTGGAGTCGCCCGGGACGAGCGTGCTGGTTCTGGTGCTCGTCGCGTTCTTCGCCGGCGTCGCCGTCGTGATCCTCGGGGCGGGGTACCGGGGGCGTCGCGGACACTGACCGCCGTCGCTGCCACCTGGTAGACACGACGCCATGACCGCGGCCACCCCGGCGGCGCAGGACGAGGCCGTCGACCTGCTCTGCGACCTGATCCGCTTCAACACCTCCAATCCGACGCACCCGGAGCGACCCGCGGCCGAATGGGTGGCCGGGAAACTGGACGAGGTCGGGGTCGCGTCCCGGATCATCGAGTCCGAGCCGGGCCGGGCGTCGACCGTCGCCCGGATCGACGGTGCCGACCCGAGCCGGCCCCCGCTGCTCATCCACGCCCACCTCGATGTCGTCCCGGCCGAACCGGCCGAGTGGAGCGTGAACCCGTTCGCCGGCGAGATCCGCGACGGCTACATCTGGGGCCGCGGTGCCGTGGACATGAAGGACATGGACGCGATGGTGCTCGCGCTGGTGCGCGACTGGGCCCGGTCCGGCCGCAAGCCGCCCCGCGACATCGTGCTGGCGTTCGTCGCCGACGAGGAGGCCGGGGGACGCCAGGGTGCCCACTACCTCGTGGACCACCATGCCGACCTGTTCGCGGACTGCACCGAGGCGATCAGCGAGGTGGGCGGGTTCTCGGTGTCGCTCGACCGGCAGACGCGGCTGTACCTGATCCAGACCGCGGAGAAGGGCATCAACTGGCTGCGACTGAAGGCCTCCGGGCGCCCCGCGCACGGCTCGTTGCTGCACCCGGACAACGCGGTCACCAGGCTGGCCGCCGCGGTGAGCCGGATCGGCGCGCACGAGTTCCCGGTCGTGCTGACCGACACCGTGCGCGCCCTCGTCGAATCGATCGCCACCGTCACCGGCCTCGATCTCGACCCGGAACGGCCCGAGGACTGGCTGCCGCGGCTCGGCGGCATGGCGCGGATGATCGGTGCGGCCCTGCGCAACACCGCGAACCCGACGCGGCTGGCGGCCGGTTACAAGGAGAACGTCATCCCCTCCTCGGCGACGGCGACGGTGGACTGCCGGTACCTGCCGGGCCAGGGCGACGCGCTGCTGGCCACCATCGACGAACTGCTCGGCGAAGGCGTGGAGCGCGAGGCGATCGTGACGGACATCGCCGTCGAGACCACCTTCGACGGCGCACTGGTCGATGCCATGTGCGCGGCGCTGCGCGCGGAGGACCCGGCGGGACACCCGATGCCGTACCTGATGAGCGGTGGCACCGACGCGAAGTCCTTCTCACTGCTGGGGATGCGCTGTTTCGGCTTCTCGCCGCTGCTGCTGCCGCCCGACCTGGACTTCAGCGCGCTGTTCCACGGGATCGACGAACGGGTCCCCGTCGAGGGGCTCCGGTTCGGGGTGCGGGTGCTGGACCGGTTCCTGTCCGCCTGCTGATGACCGCGCTCGCCGCCGTCGCGGCCGCCTCCGCCGACATCGCCGCGACCTCGTCCCGGCTGGCGAAGCGCGCCCGCATCGCCGCGCTGCTGCGGGCGGCCGATCCCGCCGACGTCGCGGTGGTCGTCGCCTGGCTCGCCGGGGAACTGCCCCAGCGCCAGATCGGGGTCGGTTGGGCCGCGCTGCGTGCTCTGCCCGCCGCGGCGCCGCAGCCCCGGCTGACCGTCGCGGCGGTCGACGCGGCCTTCACCGCGATCGGGGACACGTCCGGCTCGGGTTCGCGGTCGCGGCGCGCCGCCGCGCTGACCACGCTGTTCGAGGCAGCGACACCGGACGAGCAGGTGTTCCTGCGCCGCCTGCTCGGCGGCGAGTTGCGGCAGGGGGCGCTCGCCGGCGTCATGGCGGACGCGGTCGCGCAGGCATCGGGGCTGCCGGCCGCCGCGGTCCGCCGGGCCGCGATGCTGTGCGGGGAGCTGCCGGCGGTCGCCGCGGCGGCCCTGCGCGGTGAGGGTCTGGACGCATTCGCGCTGCGGGTGGGGCGCCCGCTCGGCCCGATGCTCGCGCAGACCGCGACGTCGGTCGCCGACGCCCTCCAGCGGCTGGGCGGCCCGGGGATCTTCGAGACCAAGCTGGACGGTGCGCGCATCCAGGTCCACCGCGACGGCGACGACGTGCGCATCTTCACCCGCAGCCTCGACGAGATCACCGCGCGCCTGCCCGAGGTCGTGTCCTTCGTCCGCTCGCTGCCCGGTGGGAGCCTCGTCGCCGACGGCGAGGCTATCGCGCTGCGCCCCGACGGCCGCCCCGCACCCTTCCAGGTGACCGCCGGACGGTACGGCAGCCACGCCCGGACGGACGGCCCCGTGCTGCACCCGTTCCTGTTCGACCTGCTGCACCTCGACGGCGCCGACCTGCTCGAGCGTCCGACGTCCGAACGGCTCGCCGCGCTCGACGCCCTGGTGCCCGCCACCCACCGGGTGCGCCGGCTGGTGACCGACGACCCGGCCGCCGGGCAGCGGTTCTTCGACGCCACCGTCGGCGCCGGCCACGAGGGGGTGATGGTGAAGGACCCGGACAGCCCCTACGAGGCCGGGCGGCGCGGCGCCGCGTGGTTGAAGGTCAAGCCCGTGCACACCCTGGACCTCGTCGTGCTGGCCGTCGAGCGCGGCTCGGGCCGACGCGCGGGCTACCTGTCCAACATCCACCTCGGCGCCCGCGACCCGGGCTCCGGAGGCTTCGTCATGCTCGGCAAGACGTTCAAGGGCATGACGGATGCGATGCTGGCGTGGCAGACGGAGCGTTTCACCGCGCTCGCGATCGGCCCGACCGACGGCTGGGTCGTTCACGTCCGGCCGGAGCAGGTGGTCGAGGTGGCGTTCGACGGCATCCAGACCTCGACGCGCTATCCCGGCGGCGTCGCCCTGCGCTTCGCGCGCGTCGTGCGCTACCGCGACGACAAGGACGCCACCGAGGCGGACACGATCGACACGGTGCGGGCGCTCGGGTAGCGGGCCGCCCGACCGACGCGAACCGCCGCTGTCGGTGGCCGGTGCCATGCTGGGTGCAGGAGGTAACAATGAGCACCCTGCCCGAACGCCCGCACACCGCCTTGCTGGTCGTCGACGTCCAGAACGGCGTCATGGCCGGCGCCCACGACCGTGACCGCGTCATCGCCAACATCGGCACCCTCGTCGAGCGCGCCCGCGCGGCGGGCACGGACGTGGTGTGGGTCCAGCACCGCAGCGAGGAGTTGCCGCCCGGCAGCGACCAGTGGCGCTACGTCCCGGAACTGCCCAGGCGCGAGGACGAGGCGCTGGTCCACAAGACCTACGGCGACTCCTTCGAGGACACCGACCTCGAGTCGGTGCTCGCCGCGCGCGGAGTCGGTCGCCTGCTCGTCGCCGGCGCGCAGACGGATGCCTGCATCC
>SCQZ01000361.1 GCA_004299665.1 Jatrophihabitans sp. | reverse complement strand
CGAAGGTCTCCACCGGCGTGGGGGTCGTCGCGCTCGCGGCGCAGCGCCGGTGGCGCCCGGTCTGCACCGCCCTGGCGGTGACCGCCGTCGTCGCCGGGCTGGCAGCGCTCGTCCTCCCGGGCCAGTGGGAACTGTGGTGGCACTTCACCCTGCGTCACCGCGACGCCGGCCAGTTGTACTTCCCGGCGCGCGCCGCACTGGCCGTCGCCGTGGCGGCATTCGCAGGCCGTCGGCGCAAGCCGTGGCTGCTCCCGATCGCCCTGATACTGGCGCAACCGGTCGCGGAGTGGATGTCGCTGACGATGCTCGCCGCCGTACCGCGGCTCGCACGCGAACAGGCGGCACCGTGATGGTGGCACTGCGAGAGCCGGGGCGCGTCCCCACCACGCGGGAGGCCCGGCTGCGCGACCTGCGGATCCGCCACGTGTGGCCGCTGTGGCTGGCGGTGGCGGCGTTCACCGCGAAGGGCATCTGGGCGCTCGGCCCGGCCAAGGTCGGCATCGACGCGCACGCCTACTGGCTGACCGGCCACCACTGGCCGCTCTACTGGCGCCCGCCGGCGGCCGTCGACGCGTACCTGTACTCGCCGGCGTTCGCGCAGGCGATCCGGCCGCTGACGCTGCTGCCGTGGCCTGCCTTCTACGCGCTGTGGATCTGCGCCGAGACCGCCGCCTTCGCGTGGTTGCTCAAGCCGCTGGGCTGGGCGTGGGGGGTCCCGGCCCTGATGCTGTGCGCGTTCGAGATCGTGCCGGGCAACGTGACCGGGTTCGTGGCTGCGGCGGCCGTTCTCGGCATGTCCCGCCGGCCCGAGGCCTGGACGTTCGTCGCACTCACCAAGCCGAGCCTCATGCTCGGCCTGCCGTCGGCGCTGGGCCGCCGTGACTGGCGGGGGTTGCGGCGCATGGCGGTCGCCGTGGCCGCGGTGGTGGCGGTGTCGGCGGCGATCTGGCCCGGCCAGTGGGCCGCGTGGATCACGTTCCTGTTCCACGACCGGGGCAGCGACCCGACGCTGCCCTACCGGGTCGGCGCGAGCTGGCTGCTGGCGGCGGTGGCAGCGCGGCGACGCCGCCCGTGGCTGGTCGTCCCGCTCATGGTGCTCGCCTCCCCGCCGACCCTCGCGATCGGCGAGTACGCCACGCTGTTCGCCGCGGTCCCGCGGCTGCGCCTCATGGCGGGCGCGAGATGAGCGGGCGCGCGCTGGTTGCCGGTCCGCGGCCGTCCCAGCGGGTTCGCCTGTCCGACCTGCGGATCCGGCACGTGTGGCCGCTGTGGCTCGCGCTGGCGGCGCTGATGTACACCGGCCTGGACGTGTATGCGCGCCGCGGCGTGTTCGGCATCGACGCCCACGCGTACTGGCTGACCGGGCACCACGTGCACCTGTACGGCGCGACGGCAACGACCCGGGACGCGTACCTGTACTCGCCCGCCTTCGCGCAGGCGATCCGGCCGCTCACGTGGCTGCCGTGGCCCGCCTTCTACGGCCTGTGGGTCGTCCTCGAGGCAGCCGCCTTCGCGTGGCTGCTCAAGCCCCTCGGCTGGGCGTGGGGGGTACCGGCGCTCCTGCTGTGCGGCTTCGAGATCTACCAGGGCAACGTGGTCGCCCTGCTCGCCGTCGCCCTCGTGGTCGGGCTGGGTCGTGGCCCGAGAGCCTGGGCGTTCCCGGCGCTGACGAAGGTGACGGTCGCGCTCGGCCCGCTCTGGTTCGTCGTGCGGGGCGAGTGGCGCGCACTGCGGACGGTGGCCGTCACGGTCGCGGTGGTGCTGGCGATCTCGGTCGCGCTCGATCCGTCGGCGTGGGCATCGTGGCTGCACCTGCTGGTCCGGCATCCGGGGCTCGACCCGACGCTGCCCTACCGTCTCGCGACCGCCGTCGCCGTCACGGTCTACGCGGCACGCGCGGACCGCACCTGGCTGCTGGCACCGGCGATGATTCTCGCCTCCCCCGTCACGCACGGGCTGGGGCAGTACCTGACCCTGCTCGCGGCGATCCCCCGGCTACGACGACCGCACACCGTGCATGCCCGGCGCGACCCGGCCACGGCGGTGCGATGAGCCTGTCCTCACCCGGTACACGATGACGCGGCACCTGCCGCCGGCCAGGAACATGGGGCGCACTCGTGCGCACGCATCACGGGTGACGCCCTACAACGGCGCGGTGATCTCGAAGATCGCTGAATCGCCGCGGCTCCACGCGAGGCGGTAGCCGCCGGCGGCAGCCAACTTCGCGGCGGTGAGAATGTTCGGGGGCATCCCGTCGAAGTGCGGCTCGTTCACGTACACGTAGCGAACATCCAGTTGCGCCGCGACCCGTCGCGTTCGCGGGTCGTGCGCGATGCGCAGCGCGTGGGTGAGCAGGTAGATGCGCGGATCCCCGGCGGTACGCCGAGGCAAGACCGCGAACACCGGCGTGACACCGTCAAGGATCTCCATCCACGACGATCCGTCACCGAACTGGTTGAGTACTCGTCCACCGCGCGGCACGTGGCGTGCGAGCCAGGAGAACGCCGCCCTCTGGTCAGGACCGACCAGGCTGTCGTGGCGGTACGCCGCTCGTGCAAGGTGAGTCGCCGACGGCCATTGGGCCACGGTGACCAGCACGACCAGCGCGGCCGCCGCCGCGCCGGCGATCTGGCGGGCGCGCGTGCGCCTCAGCACCCATCCGAGCGCGAGCGCGATCTGCGCGATCGCGAAGGCTCCGTAGGTGGTCTCGAAGAAACTGAACAGTGCCGCGAGCCGATAACCGCCCTCGTACCAGGGCGTCGTCAAGCGGAACAGAAGCGGAAGTCGCGTCACGGACGCCACGAACAGGATGATCGTCGCCAGCCAGCACCATCCCCAGCCGCGGAACTGACGCTCCCGGACGGCGAAGGCGCAGCCGAACAGCGCCAGGCACAAGACCAATGGGCTCAGCACACTCCCTGACGTTGAGCCCGGGATGAGCGCGGTCGGCGTTCCACCGGCCAGGGGACCCACCCCGGTAACCAACGCGCCGGACACACCGTGCGCGGTCGAGAGGAATTGCCGCACGAGAAACGCGGCGAGCGCCAGGAAGACGCCGAGCCCGACGAGCCATGCGGTCACCAGCTCGCGGCGCTCGCGCATCCTGCGGAACTGGACGGTACCGAGGATGGCGGAGTACATGCCCACGGTGACCAGTTCGCTGGTGTGTTGCTGGAACAGGCCGTACGCGGCGATCCCGAATATCGCCCCCGCGGCGACCGGCCGCTCGCCTCGCCCACGGTAGAGCAGCGCCGCCACCGCTCCCGGAACTTGGCTCATGCCCACGATGAACGGCAACCCACCCCACGTGATTTGCGCATACGGGAACCAGGGCAGCAGCACGCTGAGCACGGCCGCGACACGGCCGGCGTGCGGCGACGACGGGCACAGTTGGCGGGTCAGGACGAGGGTTCCCAGCGGCAGGAGCACCGCCGCCGCGAGGACCATGCCGACGGTCAGGACGACGCCGACCGGCGCACCGGTCACAGCGGAAATCTGTGCCGCAGCGACATGGATGGCCAAGGGATAGAAATGCGAGCCGACCCG
>SCQZ01000360.1 GCA_004299665.1 Jatrophihabitans sp. | reverse complement strand
GTCCCACGCCGGCAGTCTGCCCGATACTGGCGCGGTGGGACTGGACCACGTCACACTCACCGCCGGCGACCTGCCCGCGAGCCTGGCGTTCTACGACGCCGCCCTCGGGGCACTCGGGCTGGTCCGGGTGGTCGAACTCGCCGACGAGGAGGACGACGCGGCGCCGGTGGAGGCCGTCGGCTACGGCACGGCCGAGCAGCCGCTGCTGTGGGTCGTCGCCGGGGCGGTGCCGACGCGTGGCGCGCACATGGCGCTGCGGGCCGCGACACCGGCACAGGTGGACGACTTCCACGCCGCGGCACTCGCCGGCGGCGGGCGGTCCCATGACGCGCCACGCCGGTGGGCGCTGTTCCGCCGCGGCACGTACCACGCGATCGTGACCGACCCCGCCGGCAACCTGCTGGAGGCGGTCGCGCAGGAGTAGCCGACAGGTCGCCGAGTTACTGGGCGGGCGGCCGCCGGGCACCCGGTGCGACGGCGCGGGCGGGCCGGGTTGGCCGTTCCCGGGTCGGGGGGCTGGCACACTGGTCGCCATGCCCTGGGGCCGCGCGATAGCCACGACGGTGACCGCCGCCGCCGTCGCGGGCTGCATCGCGCTCGCCGTGGCCATGTCCGGCGCGCAGGGCACGCCGGACGCGATCCCCACCACCTTGCCGAGCATCTCGGCGACCTACCCGCACTACGCGGCACCGTGGCAGCGGGCCGCCGGCACGGCGCCGGTGACGGTCCTGCCCGAGGGCACGCCCTCCGCCGCGCTGTCCTCCAGCACGCCACCGGCGCCGAGCACGCCGCCCCCCGCCCCGCCGCCGACCCGGACGAGTCCGGCGGCGCCGCCCGCGGCACCGGCACCCCAGCGCGGCGGCGCGCTCCCGCTCGGGTTCGGGACGGGCACCGCCACCGAGGTGATCACGGTCACTGCCCCGTATGCCTCGAGCCAGACCGCTGTCCTGCAGGCCTGGCAGGCCGCCCCCGGCGGCGGCTGGAACCAGTTCGGTTCGCCCGTGACGGCGTGGGTGGGATCGGACGGCATGACCCAGCCCACTAGCGAGTCGCGGTCGGCCACACCGGTCGGCAGCTTCACGCTGACCCAGGGCTTCGGGGCGCTGGGCAATCCGGGCACGCCGCTGCCGTACACGCAGACCAACGGCTCCTACTGGTGGATCAGCCAGCCGGGATCGCTCTACAACACCATGCAAAGTTGCTGGAGCAACTGCCAGTTCAACGCGAGCAGCAGCCTCTCGAACCCGAACGAGCACCTGTACTACGAGACGCCGTTCTACAACTATGCGGTCGTGATCGACTACAACACCCCGAACGCGCCCGGAGGCGTCGTGCAGGGCGCGGGCAGCGCGTTCTTCCTGCACGTCCACCCCGCCGGTACGGGGGCGACCGCGGGATGCGTGGCGATAGACCAGTCCCGCCTGGTCCAGCTCATGCGCTGGCTCAACCCGGCCGCCCACCCGCGCATCCTCATCGGCGTCGGCTGAGGAACCCCGCGCCGTGCGCCGGCGCGATCACCAGCCCCGCGCGCGCCACTCACCCAGGTGCGGTCGCTGGGCGCCGAGGGTCGAGTCGTCGCCGTGTCCGGGGTAGAACCAGGTGTCGTCCGGCAGCACGTCGAAGACGCGGGCCACGACGTCCGCGTACAACCGGTCGAAGTCCTCGCCGGACCACGTCTTGCCGACGCCGCCCGGGAAGAGCGAGTCCCCCGTGAACAGGTGCGCCACGCCCTCCGGGTCGCGGTACAGCGCGGCGACCGAACCGGGGGTGTGGCCGCGCAACGCGATGATCTCCAAGCTCACGTCCCCGACGGTCACCTCGTCACCGTGGTGCAGCCGCTCGTCGACCGCGACGGGCAGTTCGTCGGCGTCCTCGTCGCCGGCGTAGACGGCCGCCCCGGCCGCGTCCGCGATCTCCGCGAGCGCCTGCCAGTGGTCGTAGTGCCGGTGCGTCGTCAGGACGGCCGAGACGGGCGGCCCCTCGAAGGCGATCAGCCCTCGCAACCGGTCCGGCTCGTTCGCCGCGTCGATCAGCAGTCCCTCGTCCGTCTGGGTGCAGCGCAGCAGGTAGGCGTTGTTGTTCATCGGCCCCACCGCGATCTTGACGATGGTCAGGCCGGGCAGGCGCCGCACGTCCGTCGGGCCGCCGACCTCGACGGTGCCCCGGTAGTTGTCGGTCATGCCCGTCAACGTAGCGGCTACTGATAGGTGACCACGTCCGGGCGGGGCACCAACTGCATGACCTGCGCGGGTGACATCAGGTCGGTGTCCTGGCGCAGGAACAGCTTGAATCCGGCGCCGAAGGGCCGTCCCGGGAAGGCCAGTGCCCGCCAGGTCGCCAGCTTCTGCGCCTGCGTCCCGAACCCGTCGGCGTGCAGGACCACCTCGACCCCCCCGTGCTGGGCGATGTCGCTGCGGTCGGGCAGCATCTGCGACCGGAACTGGTGCACCAGCATCAGCTTGTCGGGCAGGTCGTGCGCGGCGACGATCCCGGACAGGTACGCGCCGACCGCGTTGATGGCGGCCGCGGACGCGGACCCGATCACGCGGGCGGGCACCTGGTCCGGCCCCACCTTCCATTCCGGGTCCAGCGCGACCGAGACGTCTGGATCGGCCAGGACGGCGGCGAACCGCTGGACCTGCGGCAGGAACTCGCCCCGTCCCGGCTGGAAGTCGAGGATGAGCAGCATCTTGTACTGCGCGGCGACGGCCGCGTAGTGCTGCACCGTCGCGAGCGGGATCGGTTTGCTGTACAGGCCGTCGGCCCCGGGCGCGGCCTGGGCGACGGTGGTGATCAGTTCCATGGCGGGCTGGACCGGGAGGCCGAAGCCGGCGTACTGCTGCGCGCTCGCCCGGATCTGCGCGACCATCTGCTCGGGCGGGGCGCTGCCGAGGATGCCGAGGCCCGGGCCGCCCGGACCGCCGTAGTACGCGACCACCCGTGCGTGGTCCAGGATCGCCCTTCCGCCGAGCGGGAGTTCCGGCTCCGCCGGCGGGGCGGAGGTGCTGGGGGGCGGGGCGGTCGGGGTGGCCGACAGGGCGGGAGCGGTGTCGGGCTCCGGCGCGTCCGCGGGTGAATGGGTGCCGGAGCTCGGGCCGGCCGGGCGGTCCGCGGACGGCACCGGCGACGTCGGGGGCACGGGCGGCGCGGTAGGCCCGGTACCGCACGCCGCGAAAGCGAGCGCGACCGCGACCGCCGGGAGCAGCAGTCCGCGTCGCATCAGACGACGGTAGCCACCGGATGCGGGGCGCAGCGGTTGCCGCGCGCACGGCACCGGCCAGGATCGTCGCGACAATGCGGCGACCGCGGGCCGATAACCTCGGCGTGTGCTGCGACTGTCGACCCTCTTCCTCCGCACCCTGCGCGACGACCCGGCCGACGCCGAGGTGCCCAGCCACAAGCTGCTGGTGCGTGCCGGCTACGTACGCAGGGTCGCGCCGGGCATCTACTCCTGGCTGCCGCTCGGCATGATCGTGCTGGCCAACGTCGAGGCGGTCGTGCGCGAGGAGATGAACGCGATCGGCGCGCAGGAGGTGCACTTCCCGGCGCTGGTCCCGCGGGAGATCTTCGAGGAATCCGGCCGCTGGACCGACTACGGCGACACGCTCTTCCGCCTCGCCGACCGCAAGGGGGCCGACTACCTGCTCGCGCCGACGCACGAGGAGCTGTTCACCCTGCTGGTGAAGGGCGAGTACTCCTCCTACAAGGACTACCCGCTCGCGCTCTACCAGATCCAGACGAAGTACCGCGACGAGGCGCGGCCCCGCGCGGGCATCCTGCGGGGTCGCGAGTTCGTCATGAAGGACTCGTACTCCTTCGACCTGGACGACGAGGGCCTGGCCCGGTCCTACCGGGCGCACCGCGACGCCTACGAGCGCATCTTCACCCGGCTCGGCTTCGACTACCGCATCGTGTTCGCGGTCTCCGGCGCGATGGGTGGCTCGGCATCGGAGGAGTTCCTGGCACCTGCGCCGGCCGGTGAGGACACCTTCGTGCAGTGCGCGAACTGTGACTACGCGGCGAACACCGAGGCGGTCGAGATCGCCGCCCCGCCCGCCGATGACCCGGCGCGCCACCCGGCGGCGCGGGTGTACGACACGCCGGACACCCCGACCATCGAGGCGCTCGTCGCCTGCTTCAACGCGCTGGGTCACGACCGGGTGTACACGGCAGCGGACACGCTGAAGAACGTCGTGCTGCGCACGCGGGCACCGGGGACGAGGCACTGGGAGTTGCTGGTCGTCGGGGTCCCGGGCGACCGGGACGTCGACCTGAAGCGGCTGGCGGGCCAGCTGGAACCGGTCGAGGTCGAGCAGGCCGGGCCCGACGACCTTGCCCGGGAACCACGCCTGGTGAAGGGCTACATCGGCCCGCAGCAGCTCGCGGAATGGAAGGTGCGGTACCTGGTGGACCCGCTGGTCGCCGAGGGCAGCGCGTGGATCACCGGCGCGAACGAGGAGGGCAGGCACGCCTCCGACGTCGTGCGCGGCCGGGACTTCACCCCCGACGGCGAGATCGGGGCCGTCGAGATCCGCGACGGGGACCGGTGCGCCCGGTGCGGCGGGGTGCTGGAGATCGCGCGGGGCATCGAACTGGGCCACGTCTTCCAGCTGGGCCGCAAGTACGCCACCGCCTTCGGGTTGACCGCGCTCGGCCCGGACGGCAAGCCCGTCACCATCACGATGGGCTCCTACGGGGTCGGCGTGACCCGCGCGGTGGCCGCGCTCGCCGAGCAGACCTACGACGACAAGGGGCTGTGCTGGCCCCGCGCCGTCGCGCCGGCGGACGTGCACATCGTCGCCACCGGCAAGGACGACCGCGTGTTCACCGAGGCCGAGCGGATCGCGACCGGCCTGGAGGCGGTGGGCGTGCGGGTGCTCTACGACGACCGGCGCTCGGTGTCCGCCGGGGTGAAGTTCGGCGACGCGGAGTTGCTGGGTGTCCCCACCATCGTGGTGGTCGGCCGGGGGCTGGCCGACGGCGTGGTCGAACTGCGCGACCGGCGCACAGGCGAGCGCGAGGACGTGCCGGTCGTGGACGCGGTGGGGCGCGTCGCCGCGGCGTGCCGGTGACCCGGGCGACCCTGCGGCCATGAGTAGCGCCCGCCCGCTGACCGAGGTCGTCGAGGCCGGCTGGGCCGACGCGCTCGCCCCTGTCGCCGGGCGCGTCGCGGCGGTGGGGCAGTTCCTGCGCGCGGAGGTCGCGGCGGGCCGCACCTACCTGCCGGCCGGGCCGAACATCCTGCGCGCGTTCACCCAGCCGTTCGCCGACGTCCGGGTGCTGATCGTCGGGCAGGACCCGTACCCCACCCCCGGGCACCCGATCGGCCTCTCGTTCGCCGTCGAGCGCGACGTGCGCCCGATCCCGCGCAGCCTGGCGAACATCTACCGCGAACTGGGCACGGACCTCGGCATCGCGACGCCGCAGCACGGGGACCTGACCGCCTGGTCGCGGCAGGGGATCCTGCTGCTCAACCGGGTCCTGACCGTCCGGCCGGGGGCGCCGGGTTCGCACCGCGGCAAGGGCTGGGAGGCCGTCACCGAGCAGGCGATCCGGGCGCTCGCCGGGCGTGGCACGCCGCTCGTGGCGATCCTGTGGGGCCGCGACGCGCAGTCGCTGCAGCCGCTGCTGGGCGACGTGCCGTGCCTGGCGTGCGCCCACCCGAGCCCGATGTCCGCCGACCGCGGCTTCTTCGGCTCGCGCGTGTTCAGCCGCGCGAACGAGGCACTGGCCGCGCAGGGCGCCGCACCCGTCGACTGGCGCCTCGATGACTGAGCCGTTCGCGAACTGGTCGCGCACGGTCGGCAGTCGGCCCGCGGCCCATCACAGCCCGGCGACGGCGGAGCAGGTCGCCGCGCTGGTCCGCGCGGCGGCGGCCGGCG
>SCQZ01000359.1 GCA_004299665.1 Jatrophihabitans sp. | reverse complement strand
CGAGGTTGATCCCCGCGGCGGCGAGTTCGGTGAAGATCGCCGCGGCCTGGCCGGGCTTGTCGGGGACCCCGACGATGGTCACCTTGACCTCGCTGCGGTCGTGCGCGACGCCGCTGATGATCGCGTCTTCCACTGCCAACTCCTCCATCGATCCGGTCACGGTGGTGCCGGGAAGGCCCGAGAACGACGAGCGCACGTGGATCGGCACGTGGTACCGGCGGCCGTACTCCACGCTGCGCAGGTGCAAGATCTTCGCGCCCGACGCCGCGAGCTCGAGCATCTCCTCGTAGGTCACCGTCGGCAGGCGCCGGGCGTTCGGGACGATGCGCGGGTCGGCGGTGAACACGCCGTCGACGTCGGTGTAGATCTCGCACACGTCCGCGTGCAGCGCCGCGGCGAGCGCGACGGCTGTCGTGTCCGAACCGCCCCGCCCCAGCGTCGTGATGTTCATCGTCTCCTTGGAGAAGCCCTGGAAGCCGGCGACGATCGCGACGTTGCCCTCGGCCACCGAGTTCTCCACCCGCCCCGGGGTGATGTTGACGATGCGGGCCTTGCCGTGCACGGACGTCGTCAGCACGCCGGCCTGCGAGCCGGTGAACGACTCGGCGTTCACGCCCAGCGAGGTGATGGCCATCGCCAGCAACGCCATCGAGATCCGCTCCCCGGCCGTGAGCAGCATGTCGAACTCGCGGCCGGCCGGCAGCGGGACGATCTGCTTCGCGAGGTCGATCAACTCGTCGGTGGTGTCCCCCATCGCGGAGACGACGACCACCACGTCGTTGCCGGCCTTCTTGGTGGCGACCACGCGTTCGGCGACACGCTTGATGCGCTCGGCGTCGGCGACGGACGAGCCGCCGTACTTCTGCACGACGAGCGGCATCGAGGGGACCTTTCGGGGTGGCGGAAGGGCCATTCTACCAACGCCCCCGGTGCCGGTTCGCCGTGCGGATCGCGGTACTGCTTGCCATACTTCCCCGGTGCCGGCCCTCCCGACGATCATGGGATTCGACCTGGCCCGCGCGGCGCACTGGACGCGGCGCACTCGCGACTTCCTGATCTCCGTGGTGGCCGTCCTCGCGATGGCCGGGGCGCTGGTGTCCGGACGGGCCCGGGAGATCTGGATCGGCGACTCGCACGCGGTGTGCTTCAACCGCGGGTTCCGCACGGCGAACGTCCTGCGCGCGGGACGCGGGGTGTTCGTGCTGCACATCGGCTCGCGCCTGATGTACTCGGTGGCCCGCGACGGCACCTACCCGCGCTGGGTCCGCCGGCTCACGGCGCTCGCCTCCCGGCTGCGGCGCGGGACGGTGGCGATGGCCTTCTGCCTCGGAGAGATCGACGTCCGCTGCCACCTTGCCAAGCACCAGTGCGACGACGGCACATGGGATGTGGCGTTCGCGCGGCGCTACCTGGAGCAGTCCGCGGCCTTCGCGCGCGCCCACGGGTTCGCCCCGGTGCTGTTCGTCGTGCCGCCGCCGCCGTGCCGGGACCAGCCGAGCCTCGGTGACCTGCCGGTGGTCGGCGACTTCGCCACCCGGGCGTCGGCCTTCGCGGCGCTGCGAGCGGTCCTGGCCGTCGGCGCCGGGGACGTGCGGGCGGGGTTGGTGGACGCCACCGACCTGCTGTGGGACCCGATCACCGGGATCCGTCCCGACCTGACCGACGACCACTGCCACGTCAACGCGGCGGGCCGGCGCGCCGTCCGCGACCTGGTCGCGCAGCAACGGGCCACCCGTGCTCCGCACGGGTGCGCTTCCCCCCTCGTGTGACCGGGTTCGGACACGTTTTCTGGTGACACGAGGGGGGAAGCGGGCCTGGGGTGCGTGGACGCTACGGCTGCGGACGGCTGCCCTGCCGCACCCGACGCAGGTCGGCGTCCACCATCTCCGCCACCAGGTCGGCGAACGTGCTGCGCGGCCGCCAGCCGAGTACGGCGTGCGCCCGGGCGGCGTCGCCCCGCAACTCGCCCGGGTCGTTGGGACGCGCGTAGTCCGGGTCGACGCGCACGAACGGCTGCCAATCCTCGATGCCGGCGTGCGCGAACGCGGCGGCCACGAACTCGGCGACGGTGTGCGACTGTCCGCTCGCGATCACGAAGTCACCCGGCTCGGCGCGCGCCATGGCGACCATCGCAGCGCAGTAGTCGCGCGCGTGTCCCCAGTCCCGGCGCACCGACAGATCGCCGAGTTCGAGCGTCTCGGACGAGCCCGACGCGATCCGGGCGACCGCGGCGGTGATCTTCCGGGTGACGAAGCGCTGCGGTCGGCGCGGCGACTCGTGGTTGAACAAGATCGCATTGGCGGCGTGCAGGCCGGTGGTGCGATACATGGTCACGAACTGGTGCGCGAGCGCCTTGCCCGCGCCGTACGGGGAGGTGGGGCGCACCGCAGTGTCCTCGTCCTGCGGCGCGGGGGCCGTCCCGAAGATCTCGGCGCTGCCTGCCTGCACGAACCGGGCCGTCGGGACGGTGTCCCGCATCGCGCGCAGCAGCCGTAGCACGCCCAGCCCGTTGACGTCGACGCTCTGCTCCGGCTGCTCCCACGACTGCGCGACGGAGGACAGCCCGGCAAGGTTGTAGATCTCCTGGGGCCGTGTACCGGCGAGCGCCGCGCGCAGCGAGGCCTCGTCGCGCAGGTCGCCGCGGACGGCCGCCGTCCCGGGCGGTAGGGGAGCGTCGCCGGCGGCCGGATCGAGCCCGACGACGTGGTACCCGTCCGCCAGCAGGTGCTCGCTGAGGTACCACCCGTCCTGGCCGGAGATCCCCGTGATCAGGGCCGTGGGCACACTCAGTCCCGCCGCCGTCGGGACAACGCTCGAAGGTCGGACTCGACCATCATCGTGACCAGTTCGTCGAAGTCCACCGTCGGCCGCCAGCCCAGCACGTCCCGCGCCTTGGTGGCGTCCCCTACCAACTGGTCCACCTCGGCGGGCCGGAGGAACTGCGGATCCTGCTCGACGTGCGGCGACCAGTCCTCGATGCCGACGGCGGTGAACGCCACGTCGAGCAGGTCGCGGATGGTGTGGGTGATGCCGGTGGCGACCACGTAGTCCCCGGCCTCGGGCTGCTGCAGCATTCGCCACATCGCGTCGACGTAGTCGCCCGCGAAGCCCCAGTCCCGGGAGGCGTCCAGGTTCCCCATCCGGATCGTGTCCTGCAGGCCGAGGGAGATCGCGGCGACGGCCCGGCTGACCTTGCGCGTGACGAACTCCGCGCCGCGCCGGGGCGACTCGTGGTTGAACAGGATGCCGCTGGAGGCGTGCATCCCGTAGGACTCCCGGTAGTTGATCGTCAGGTAGTGGCCGTACACCTTCGCCACACCGTAGGGGGACCGCGGCCACAGCAGCGTCGTCTCCCGCTGTGGCACCTCCTGCACCTTGCCGAACATCTCCGAACTCGACGCCTGGTAGAAGCGCGCGGGGCGCCCGGTGGCCTCTCCGTGCAACCGGACCGCCTCGAGGATGTTCAGCACGCCCTTGGCGGTGACGTCGGTCGTCAGGGCGGCCTGCTGCCAGGAGTACGCGACGAAGCTGATGGCCCCGAGGTTGTAGACCTCGTCG
>SCQZ01000358.1 GCA_004299665.1 Jatrophihabitans sp. | reverse complement strand
CGGTTCGCCACCGCCGCGGACGAACTGCTCATCGCCCTCGGCCGCCTGGACGACCTGCTGGCCCGCTACCCGCTGCGCGGGATCAAGGGGCCGGTCGGCACGGCGCAAGACATGCTGGACCTGCTCGACGGCGACCCAGCGCGGCTGGCCGAACTCGAGGCGCGCGTCGCGCAGCACCTGGGGTTCCGGACGACACTCACCAGCGTCGGGCAGGTGTACCCGCGCTCGCTCGACCACGACGTGCTCTCCGCGCTCGTGCAGCTCGCGGCCGCCCCATCGTCGCTGGCCAAGACGATCCGGCTGATGGCCGGCCACGAACTGGTCACCGAGGGCTTCCGGCCGGGCCAGGTCGGCTCGTCGGCGATGCCGCACAAGATGAACACCCGCAGCGCCGAGCGGGTCAACGGCCTCCTGGTCATCCTGCGCGGTTACGCGGCGATGGCCGCCGAGCTCGCCGGGGACCAGTGGAACGAGGGCGACGTCTCGTGCTCGGTCGTGCGCCGGGTGGCGTTGCCGGACGCGTTCTTCGCGATCGACGGCCTGCTGGAGACGATGCTCACCGTCCTGGACGAGTTCGGGGCGTTCCCGGCGGTGATCGAACGGGAGCTGGACCGCTACCTGCCGTTCCTTGCGACGACGAAGGTGCTGACGGCCGCGGTGCGCCGCGGTGTCGGGCGCGAGGCTGCCCACGAGGCGATCAAGGACAGCGCCGTGGCCGTGGCGCTCGAGATGCGCGAGAAGGGCACCGAGCGCAACGACCTGTTCGCCCGGTTGGCCGCCGACTCCCGGCTGGGGATGAGCGCCGCCGAGCTCGACGCGTTGCTGGCCGAGCCGCTGTCGTTCACCGGGGCGGCGCGTGCGCAGGTGGCCGCGGTCGTCGCTGCCGTCGACCGGGTGCTGGCCGCCGATCCGAGCGCCGCCACGTACCGTCCCGCGCCGATCCTCTGACGTGCCGGGCGGCAGGCGTCAGGGCGCCTGCAGCACCGCCTGGCTCTGTGTCACCTGCGCGACGAGCCGCCCGTCCCCGTCGCGCAGTTCGGTCAGGACCGCGATCGTGCTGCGGCCGGCGTGCAGCGGCCGGGCGGTGGCCGTGACCATGCCGGAGCGGACGCCACGGATGAACACCGTCGACGAGCTCGTCGTCGAGGTCGTCGAGTCCGGCGGCAGGTTCAGCACGGCGCACACGGCACCGACGCTGTCGGCGAAGGCCATGATCGCGCCGCCGTGCATCGCGCCGCCCGCCGTCGTGCGCTCCGGCGCCCAGTCCAGCTCACCGACGACCTCGGTCCTGCTCGCGCGGACGATCCGCATGCCCAACTGCCCGGCGAAGGGCATCATCGCCACGAAGTCCGTGTCGCGCTGGGCGTCCACGCGTCCTCCTGGTGTGCTCGGTATCGTGATCAACCGCGGGGTCCGGTCGCCATTCAGCCACAGCCCGCGGTTGATCAGCGAGGCGGGTCGGGTCAACCGGGCCGTTCGGGGGCGCGGCCGGAGACCCGGTCGGGGCGCGCGACGTTCCAGTACCCCTTCACGAAGATCGCCTCGTGCGCGATCCCGCGAGCCTCCAGTACCGCCCGCAGCGCGACCATGGAGCGGGTCTCCCCGAGAAGGTAGGCCGCGCCCTTGCCGCCGGGCAGGTCCAGCGCGGACACCGTGGGCAGCAGCAGGTCCGGCGTGCCGGGGGCATGCGAGCCACGGTGCACCCACCGCACATCGGTCGCGGCGACCGGTTGCTGCTCCTGCGGGTCGGGTATCTCGACGACAACGATCGACGGTTCGGCGACCGCGTCGGCGATGGCCGCGATCGCCGGGAGCGCGCTCTCGTCGCCGACCATGAGGTGCCAGTCGGCGGGCCGCAGTTCCAGCTTGCCGCGCGGGCCCTGGAAGCGGACCTCGTCGCCCGGCCGGGCGGTGCGCCCCCAGGTCGAGCCGGGCCAGTCCCCGTGCAGCACGACGTCGAGGTCCATCTCGCCGATCCCGGCGCGCAGGTCGCGGATCGTGTAGCGGCGTTTCACCCGGCGCCCGGAGTCGTCCACCAGGTGCAGTTCGACGTCCTGCGCGGGGCGGATCTGCGCGCCGACCATCGCCTCGCACCGCACCGTCACCCGCTGCATCCGTGGCGCCGGCGACGCGATGGCGACGACCGTCCCGACGTGTACCGGCGAGCGCCGGACCGGCGGGGCGCTCACCCGGCGAGCGTGGCGTCCAGCGTGATCTCGACGGACAGCGCCTGCGACACCGGGCAGTTCGCCTTCGCGTCCGCGGCGAGTTCCTGGAACCTCGCGTCGTCCAGGCCGGGGACGTTCGCGACGAGCGTCAGCGCCGAGCGGGTGATGCCCGTGCCGGGCACGAAGGTGACCACCGCACCGGCCTCGAGCCGCTGGGGCGGCGTGCCGTTCTTGGCCAGCGCCGAGGACAGCGCCATGCAGTAGCAGGCCGAGTGCGCCGCCGCGATGAGCTCCTCCGGGCTGGTCTTGCCGTTCGGTTCCTCCGAACGCGCGGGCCAGGAGACGTCGTAGTGCCCGATGCCGGAGGACTCGAGCGACACGGTGCCCGATCCGGTCAGCAGCGGTCCGGACCAGACGGTGGTGGCCTTGCGGTCGGTCATGGCGCCTCCTCGACGACGGTTGCTCGCGGGTATTCGGTCAGCCTAGCCACGGTGGTCCGCCGCGCGGGCGGCGCATGATGGGCCGATGGCGATCAGCGTGTTCGACCTGTTCTCGATCGGCATCGGGCCCTCCAGCTCCCACACGGTGGGCCCGATGCGCGCCGCCGCCATCTTCGCCACGTCCCTGGCCGGCGACGACCTGCTCGGCGAGGCCGCACGGCTGCGGGTCGAGCTGTACGGCTCGCTGGGTGCCACCGGCCACCGGCACGGTAGCGACAGCGCGGTGGTGCTGGGGCTGGGCGGCGAGGCTCCCGAGACGGTCGACACCGCATCGATCCCGGCACGCTTCGCCGCGTGGCGTGACAGCGGCCGGGTACGCCTGCTCGGCAGGCACGCGGTCGCGCTCGCGCCCGAAGATCTCGTGCTGCACCGGCGCCAGTCGCTGCCGTTCCATCCGAACGGGCTGCGGTTCTTCGCCTACGGCACGGACGGTGCGCTCCTGCGCGAGCGGACCTACTACTCGGTGGGCGGCGGGTTCGTGGTCGACGAGGGTGCCGCGGGTGCCGACCGGGTCGTGGTCGACACCACCGTTGTCACCCATCGGTTCCGCAGCGGCGCAGAGCTGCTGGAGCGGTGCGCTGGGTCGGGGCTGCCGGTCAGCGGCGTGATGCAGGCGAACGAGCTGGTGTGGCGCTCCGAGGGGGAGGTGCGGGCCGGACTGCTGCGGATCTGGGAGGTCATGCAGCGGTGCGTGCAACGCGGCTGCGAGACCGAGGGGACGCTGCCGGGCGGGCTACAGGTGCCGCGCCGCGCGCCGCAGATCTACCGGCGGCTGTGCGCGGAGACCGGAGCCGGCTCCCCCCACGACACGTCCCTCGCCGCGACCGACCCACTGCGGATCATGGACTGGGTCGACCTGTTCGCGCTGGCCGTCAACGAGGAGAACGCCGCGGGCGGGCGGGTCGTCACGGCGCCGACCAACGGTGCGGCCGGCATCCTGCCGGCGGTGCTGCACTACTACACGCGGTTCGTGCCCGGGGCGAGCGACGACGGGGTGATCCGCTTCCTGCTCTGCGCGGGTGCGATCGGCGTGCTGTACAAGGAGAACGCGTCGATCTCCGGCGCGGAGGTGGGCTGCCAGGGCGAGGTGGGCTCGGCATGTTCGATGGCCGCCGGCGCGCTGTGCGAGGTGCTGGGCGGCACCCCAGCCCAGGTCGAGAACGCCGCGGAGATCGGCATGGAGCACAACCTCGGGCTCACCTGCGATCCGGTGGGTGGGCTGGTCCAGGTGCCGTGCATCGAGCGCAACGCCATGGCGGCGGTGAAGGCGATCAACGCCGCCCGGCTCGCGCTGCGCGGCGACGGGCGTCACATCGTCAGCCTGGACAAGGTGATCAAGACGATGCGCGAGACCGGCGCGGACATGAAGGTCAAGTACAAGGAGACCGCTCGCGGCGGACTCGCGGTCAACGTCGTCGAATGCTGACCGGCTCGGGCCGGTCGGGTCGGACAGCGGGCAGTTCCGCGTGCCCACTGTCCGACCCGCTGATCGCCGACGCGGTCAGGACGCCGCAGCGACCAGCTCCGGCTCGGCCGGGACGTCGGACCGCTTGGCGTTGATGACGAACACTGCGACCACGAGGGCGACCAGGGCGAAGATCGCCGCGCCGAGGAAGCCGGTGCCCGACGCGTGCGCCTGCAGGTGCCGGGCGAACTCGCGGTACGGGCCGGCGAAGAAGGACGCGGCGCCCGGGTGCTGGTGCACGAACGCGGCGATGTCCTCCGGCTGCAGCCCGTTGCTGCCGGCCTTCTGCAACCGTTGCGCGACGGCCGTTCCGAGCTGCGGGCCGAGCGCCTGCACCTTGGCCATCAGCGCCGAGAGGTGGTCGGCCGCGTAGTTGTTCGCCGAGGTCTGGAACACCGTCGCGAGCACGGACAGCCCGATGGCCCCGCCGACCTGCTGGCCGACGTTGAGCAGCGCGGACGCGAGGCCCGCGTCGGTGTTGGTCACCTTCGACAGCGCGGTGCTGGTGAGGGGCACGAACAGCAGCCCCATCGCGATGGCGATCGCGAGCATGCCCGGCAGCAGCATCGTCGCGTAACTGGAGTCGATCGTGACGCGGGACATCCACAGCATGGCCGCGCTGAGCACGACCGTGCCCGCGACCATCAGCACCTTCGGGCCCAGCTTGGGGAGCAGCTTGGCCACGATCTGGGAGACCACGCCGATGGTCAGCGCCACCGGGAGGAACGCGAAGCCGGTCTTGAGCGCGCTGTACTCGCGCACGCCCTGCACGAAGAACGTGACGAAGTAGAACATGCCGAACATCCCCGCGCCCACGACGAGCATCACCAGGTACGTGCCGGCGCGGTTGCGGTTCTCGAAGATCCGCATCGGCATCATCGGCGCCTTGGCCACGTTCGCCTCGTAGTAGACGAAGCTGCCGAGCAGCACCACGGCCGCCGCGAAGTCGACGACGGTCTCGGTGTTGCTCCACCCGCTGTGCGCGACGTGGATGAAGCCATAGACCAGGGCCACCATTCCTGCCACCGACATCACCGCGCCTGCGACGTCGAAGCGTCCCGCCAACCGCTCGGACCGGTGCAGGTACAGGAACGCTCCGCCGATCAGCACGACGCCGATCGGCACGTTGACGAACAGCACCCAGCGCCACGTGAAGTACTCGGTGAGCACGCCGCCGAGCAGCAGGCCGATCGCAGCGCCCGCACCCGACACCGCTGCGTACACGGCGATCGCCCGGTTCCGCTTCGGACCCTCGTCGAACTCGGTCGTGATCAGTGAGAGCGCGGTCGGGGAGGCGATGGCGCCGCCGAGACCCTGCACCACACGACCGACGAGCAGCATTGCGAAGTTGGCGCTGATGCCTGCCAGGAAGCTGCCCAGGGTGAACATCCCGAGGCCCACGATGAACATCCGGCGCCGGCCGAGGATGTCTCCGGCCCGCCCGCCCAGCAGCAGCAGCCCGCCGAACGCGAGGGAGTACGCGTTGAGCGCCCAGGTCATGTCGGTCTGCGACTTGTCGAAGTAGTGGCCCATGGACGGCAGGGCGATGTTCACGATGGTGCCGTCGAGGACCACCATCATCTGCGCGCCCGCGATGATCAGCAGGATCAGCGCCGGGTGGGCGTTCCTGCGGGCGCCGCGCTCGTGCCCTCGTGGGGCGGCGGCGGGCAAGGTTTCGGTCACGGGATTCTCCTCAGAATCGGGTAAGATAGAGGACGGTTGCGTTCACTAATTCGGTAAGCTAGTCCCTTGAACTAGGAAACGCAAACGTTCTTTATGTGGTCGCCCTCATCATGGGAGGGAGGTACGACAACGGTGATGGGTTCGCCGTCGTCCGCGTTGCCGGCGATCATCCGGCGCCGCCGCGGGGCCGCCCTCGAGGACGCGATCCTCGACGCCGCGTACGCCGAACTGTCCGAGGTCGGGTACACGGCGTTCACGGTGGAGGGCGTGGCTGCGCGAGCCCGCACCGGCAAGGCGAGCATCTACCGCCGGTGGCCCTCGAAGTCCGGGCTCGTGCTGGACGCCCTGTGCGCGGTGCTGCCGACGCCGGCCCAGTGCGGCCTCGACGTCACCCTGGCCGACGACGTCACCACCGTGGACGCGCTGCGGCAGGTGGCTCACCTGATCACCGCGATCCTCAACAGTCCCGCAGGGGACGCGATGCGGGCCGTCAAGTGCGAGGCCTTCCTCGACCAGGACCTTGCGCGCACGGTCGACGAGCGGTTCCAAGCGCCGCGCCGCGAGGCGTTGCTGCAGATCCTGCGGCGCGGGGTCGAACGTGGTGAGGTCCGCCCCGACGCGGCCACCCCGATGGTCGCCGACGTCCTGCCCGCGGTCCTCGCGCA
>SCQZ01000357.1 GCA_004299665.1 Jatrophihabitans sp. | reverse complement strand
CTTCCAGCAGACCGGCGGAAAGCTGCCGGGCGCGCTGGCGAACGTCCCGAACATCGGCGCCTACGGCCCGCAGACCCCGGCCGCTCCGCCCCCGCCGCCGGCGACCGGCTACGCCCCGCCCCCGCCGCCGCCTCCGCCGCCGGGCTACGGCCCGCCGCCGCAGCAGTAGGACCGCACCACCCCCGACCGTGCCGGGGCGCCGCGGGCGCCCCGGCACAGCCGCGTCCACGGCGGGCGCATGCCCCGGGCGTGTCTGCGCCGCATCGGCCGTCCGATTTGCCAGCCTGGGACGGTGGCCCGCAACCGCGATGCCGACACGGCGCGCCGCAGCGTCGTGCCCGCGGCGCTGCGGGAGCGCACCGGTTCACTGTGGCTGCCGGCGATCTGGACCGGCATCGGCGCGGCGGTGGTCTGCGCGACGGTGGCGATCGTCGCCGTCGCGATCTGCTGGCTGCCGGTCGCGGGGCCGGCGGGACACACCCGGTCCGCGATCTCGGCCGGGCTGCTGACCTTCCTGGCCGCGCTGCACGGCGGCATCACGGTCGACGACACCGAGGCGGCCTTCCTGCCGCTCGGGATGCTCGCGCTGGTGGTGCTGGTGATCGCGCGGGCCGGCGCGGGGTTGGCCGACGCGGCCGCCGCCGTCGGCGAGCAGGATCCGGTGCGGCTCGCCCTCGCACTGGCCGCACAGGCCGCGGCCTTCACGGCGGCCTGCCTGGTCGCGGTGCCGCTGAGCGTGCTGGGCACGAGCAGCGCCCCGTTCCTGGGCGTCGGGGTCGCGGCACTCGTGCTGTTCGTGCTCGCCGGAGGCTGCGCTTTCGTCTGGCTGACCCCGCCGCTGCGGGCCGCCGTCCACGCCGTCGCCCCCCGCGCGACGGTGCCGGCGCTGCGCGCGGCGGGCGCGGCCGTCCTGTGCTACCTGGCCGCGGGGGCGGTTCTGGTGGCGCTCTCGCTCGTCGCGCACGCCGGCGACGTCGAGTCGATCTCGCGCCACGTCGGGGGTGGCTGGGGCGGGATCCCGGTGCTGGTGCTGGGCCTGCTCGCCGCGCCGAACGCGCTCGTCGCGGGCGCCTCGTACCTCGCGGGCCCCGGCATCGCGCTCGGCGCGACGACGGTCGGCCCGTTCGGTGTGTCGCACGGGACGCTGCCGGCCTTCCCGCTGCTCGGCGCGGTTCCGAGCACGGCGCACATCCATCCGGTGGTTTACGCGCTGCTCGTGGCCGCGCCGCTGCTCGCGGGGCTGCAACTCGGCCGCATCGCACTGCGGCAGGGCGCCCTGCTGCCGGTGATCGCGGTGGTGTTCGCGGCGGCGGCGCTCGCCGGGATCGCCATGGCGGCGCTCGCCTGGCAGGCCGGCGGCGGGATCGGGGACGGCGGGCTGGCGACGCTCGGCCCGTCGCCGTGGCGGGTGGGGCTGGCGGTGGCCGGGGCGAGCGCGGTCACCGGTTCGCTCTCGGTCGGCATCGCCGCCCTGTGGCGCGTGCTCACCCCGGGGCTGGCCCGGCTGGCGGACCTGGGCACCGAGGACGGAGCGCTCACGGCGGACCCGGACGGCGAGGACGAGCCGTGGCCGGTGGACCTGGACACCGAGGACGAGCTGTGGCCGGTGGACCCGGACCGCGAGGACGGACCGCTCACGACGGACCCGGGCAGCGAGGACGAGCCGGACCTGACGAGGGTGACGACGGCCGACGGCGAGCCCGCCGGCCCGGAGGGCGAGGAGCTCGCCGGGTAGGGTTTGGCCGTGCCGGCGGCCCGACTCGTGATCCTCGCCTCGGGCCGGGGCACCACCCTGCAGGCCGTGCTGCGCGACGAACGGCTCGGTCCGCTCGTGGTGGCCGCCGGGTCCGACGTCCCGGGCTGCGCGGCCTTGGACCGGGCGCGGGAGGCGGGGGTGCCGACCTTCGCCGTCGCCCTGCCGGACCAGCCGGACCGGGCGACGTGGAACGCGGCGCTCGCCGACGCCATCGCCGGGTATCGCCCGGACCTGGTCGTCCTCGCCGGGTTCATGCGGGTGCTCGCCCCGCAGGTCGTGACCCGGTTCCGCATCGTCAACACCCACCCGTCGCTGCTGCCGGCCTTCCCGGGGGCGCACGCGATCCGGGACGCGCTCGCCGCCGGCGCCACCCGTACCGGCGTGACCGTCCACTGGGTCGACGAGGGGGTCGACACGGGCCCGGTGATCGCCCAGGCGGAGGTCGGGATCGAGCGGGGCGACACCGAGGAGAGCCTGCGCGAGCGCGTGCAGTCCGTCGAGAAGCCGCTGTACCTGGCGGCGATCCGCCAGCTGTGTGAGGAGTCCCTGCCATGACCAAGATCGCTATCCGGCGCGCGCTCGTGAGCGTGTACGACAAGACGGGCCTGGACGAGCTGGCGCGGGGGCTGCACGAGGCGGGGGCGGAGATCGTCTCCACCGGCAGCACCGCCGCGACGATCCGCGACCTCGGCGTGCCGGTGACGCCGGTGGAGCAGGTCACCGGCTTCCCGGAGATCCTCGACGGCCGCGTCAAGACCCTGCACCCGCACATCCACGCCGGGCTGCTCGCCGACCAGGGCAACGCCGAGCACGTGGCGACGCTGGCGCGGCACGGCATCGCCGCGTTCCAGCTACTGGTCGCCAACCTCTACCCGTTCGCGGCAACGGTCGCCGGCGGGGCCGAGCCGCCGGAGGTGATCGAGCAGATCGACATCGGGGGACCGGCGATGGTGCGGGCCGGCGCCAAGAACCACGGGTCGATGA
The DNA here is from genome assembly GCA_004299665.1 of Jatrophihabitans sp. Classification (GTDB taxonomy): domain Bacteria; phylum Actinomycetota; class Actinomycetes; order Mycobacteriales; family Jatrophihabitantaceae; genus FW021-bin43. The sequence continues at coordinate 6,642 of SCQZ01000357.1, read as the reverse complement.
CGGTCGTCGTGGATCCCTCGCGGTACGGAGAGGTCGTCGCGGCGGCCAGGTCCGGCGGATTCGACCTCGCGCAGCGGCGGGCGTTCGCGCGCGAGGCGTTCCGGCACACCGCCGAGTACGACATCGCCGTCGCGTCCTGGCTGGGATCGATGACGACCGGCAGCGGCGACGACGCGGAGTTCCCCGGCTGGCTGGCGGGCAGCTGGGAGCGGGCGGCGGTGCTGCGTTACGGGGAGAACCCGCACCAGGGCGCGGCGCTGTACGTCGACCAGCACGGCCGGCCCGGGCTGGCGCAGGCGGACCAGCTCTCGGGTAAGGAGATGAGCTTCAACAACTACGTCGACGCCGACGCCGCCCGCCGCGCGGCGTACGACTTCGGCGAGCCGTGCGTGGCGATCATCAAGCACGCCAACCCCTGCGGCATCGCGGTCGGCGCCGACATCGCCGAGGCGCACCGCCGCGCGCACGCCTGCGACCCGACCAGCGCCTACGGCGGCGTGGTGGCCACCAACCGCCCGGTGTCGCTGGCGATGGCCGACCAACTCGCCCCCGTCTTCACCGAGGTCGTCGTCGCACCCGGATACGAGGACGGCGTCCTGGAACGCTGGGCCAAGAAGAAGGACCTGCGGGTCCTGGTCACCGCGCCGGTGCCCGACGGGCCGCGCGCCGAGGTCCGCCCGGTCTCGGGGGGACTGCTCGTGCAACGCGCCGACCGGATCGACGCCCCCGGCGACGATCCGGCGACGTGGACGCTCGCCGCCGGCGACGCGGCCGACGCGGCGACCCTGCGCGACCTCGCCTTCGCCTGGCGGGCGATCCGCGCGGTGAAGTCGAACGCGATCCTGCTCGCCCGGGACGGGGCCACCGTCGGGATCGGCATGGGGCAGGTCAACCGGGTCGACTCCTGCCGCCTGGCGGTCGCCCGCGCGGGCGACCGGGTGGCCGGTTCGGTCGCCGCCTCGGACGCGTACTTCCCGTTCGCCGACGGCGCCCAGGTGCTGCTCGATGCCGGCGTGCGGGCCATCGTGCAGCCCGGCGGCTCCATCCGGGACGAGGAGACGATCGCGGCGGCGACGGCGGCCGGCGCCACCTTGTACCTCACCGGCACCCGGCACTTCGCACACTGAGCGCTGTCCCACGGTGCGTGGCCACTGCTGGCAGGATGGTCGTCTGTGACGGCGACGGTCCTGGACGGCAAGGCGACACTCGCGACGATCAAGGGCGAGCTGAAGGCCCGCGTCGCGGCGCTCGCCGAGCGCGGCGTCGTCCCGGGCCTGGGCACCGTCCTCGTCGGGGACGACGCGCCCAGCCACTGGTACGTCGACGCCAAGCACCGGGACTGCGCCGAGATCGGCATCGCCTCGATCCGCCGGGACCTGCCGGCCGGTACCACGCAGCGCGAGGTGGCGGCGGTGGTCGCCGAGCTGAACGACGACCCGGCCTGCACCGCGTTCCTGGTCCAGCTCCCCACCGGTCTGGGCGGGGAGGCCGAGAACGACCTGCTGCTGGCGGTGGACCCGGACAAAGACGTCGACGGCCTGCACCCGACCAACCTCGGCTGGCTGGTCCTCGGCCGGCCGGCGCCGCTGCCCTGCACGCCGACCGGGATCATCGAACTGCTGCGCCGCTACGACGTCCCGATCGCCGGCGCCCACGTCGTCGTCATCGGCCGCGGCATCACGGTCGGCCGACCGCTGGCGCTGATGCTGACGCGCCGGTCGGAGAACGCGACCGTCACCGTCTGCCACACCGGGACCAGAGATCTGGCGGCACTGGTGCGCCAGGCGGACGTGGTCGTCGCGGCCGCCGGTTCGCCCTCGCTGGTGACGGCCGACATGGTCAAACCGGGGGCGGCCGTGCTCGATGCCGGCGTCAGCCGCGTCGACGGCAAGATCGCCGGTGACGTGGCGCCCGACGTCGCGCAGGTCGCCGGCTGGCTCAGCCCCAACCCGGGCGGGGTCGGGCCGATGACGCGGGCCATGCTGCTGACCAACGTGGTCGCGGCGGCCGAGCGCCGATCGGGCTGACATGCCCATCGCACCGCTTCGCTCCTGGCAGTTGCGCCGGCGCATCCTCGGGCAACTGCCCTTCGCCGCCGTGCTGCTGGCGCTGGTCGCCGTGGGCTGCTTCCTGGTGCTGTTCCCGCAGCACTGGCGGCGCGGCGCGATCGTCGTCGCCGCGGTGATGCTGCTCGCCGCGGTGCTGCGCTGGCGCCTGTCGCGCCCGCACGCGGGGCTGCTCGCTTCCCGTGCGAAGTGGATCGACATCACCTGCTTCCTGCTGCTGGCCGTGGTCATCGGCGCGGTGTCGATCCGCCTCGGGTGAACGCACCGCCCCTCGGTAGCCTGGCTGCATGCCCACTCCCGTGAACGTCACCGTCACCGGCGCCGCAGGCCAGATCGGCTACGCACTGCTGTTCCGCATCGCCTCGGGCCAACTGCTGGGGCCCGACGTCCCGGTGCGGCTGCGGCTGCTGGAGATCACCCCCGCGCTCAAGGCCGCGGAGGGCACCGCCATGGAACTCGACGACTGCGCCTTCTCGCTGCTGGCCGGCATCGACATCACCGACGACCCCGCGACGGCGTTCGACGGCGTGAACGTCGCGCTGCTCGTCGGTGCCCGGCCGCGCTCGGCCGGCATGGAGCGCGGCGACCTGCTCGAGGCCAACGGCGGCATCTTCGGCCCGCAGGGCAGGGCGATCAACGAGCACGCCGCCGCCGACGTCAAGGTCCTCGTCGTGGGCAACCCGGCGAACACCAACGCGCTGATCGCCCAGCGCAGCGCCCCGGACGTCCCGGCGAACCGCTTCACCGCGATGACCCGCCTGGACCACAACCGCGCGCTGTCGCAGTTGTCGCACAAGCTGTCGGTCCCGGTCACGGCCATCGAGCAGATGACGATCTGGGGCAACCACTCCGCCACGCAGTACCCGGACCTGTACACCGCCCGCGTGAACGGCAGGCCCGCCGCCGAGCAGGTCGAGCAGTCCTGGCTGCGCGACACCTTCATCCCCACCGTCGCCAAGCGTGGCGCGGCCATCATCGAGGCCCGCGGCGCCTCGTCGGCGGCCTCCGCCGCGAACGCGGCGATCGACCACGTCCGCGACTGGGTGAACGGCACCGCCTGGACATCGTCCTCGGTCGTGTCCGACGGCTCGTACGGCGTTCCGGAGGGTCTGATCAGCTCCTTCCCGTGCCGCGCCGCCAACGGCGAGTGGGAGATCATCTCCGGCGTGGAGATCAACGAGTTCTCCCGCGAGCGGATCGACGCCTCGGTGCACGAACTCGCCGACGAGCACGACGCCGTCGCCGCGCTCGGCCTTATCTGAGCGCACAGTTCAGCCGGACGCACCCACCAGGCGCGCGGCCGCCTGGACGTACCGCTGCGCGAGTTCGACGACCCCCACGGGGCCGTGCGGGTCGAACCAGTCGCTGGTACGGCTGCACATGTCCAGCACCATGAGCGCCTGACCGGTCGCGCCGGCGGGACCGCCGATCAGCCTGAAGGCACCGCCGTCCTGCCCTGCGAGCAGGATGGCCGTGAGGTCGCGCCGGATGCTGCGACGCTCGGCCACCACCAGCTCGACCCGCGCGGGCGACAGGTGCAGGTACTCGCGGCGGGTCACCCGGGCCAGCAGCGGCGCGACCAGGTGACCGACGACGTAGCCGCGCACGAAGGCGCCGAACTGCGCCACCGGGTCGGCCGCGGCACCGGCCAGCGCCTCGTCCAGGCGCCGCCGCATCCGGACCTGACCGTGCTCCACGAGGGTGTAGAGCAGGTCGTCCTTGGAGGCGAAGTGGTTGTACAGCGCGCCCGGCGTGAGCCCGCAGGCGCGGGTGACGTCCCGCACCGACGTGCCCGCCGCGCCCCGTTCCAGGAACAGTGCCGCCGCCGTGGCCAGTACCCGCCGTGCCGTCGGTCCGAGGCGGGACAGATCGGACTGATCTTCGAAATCGGCCAGGAAGATTGCGGCATTCCCTGCCAGATCGTTGACTGGCAGCACGTCCGGCGGTAAACACTCGTTCATAAGTGTGTATCAGATCACACGGTGAGGAGTGCTGCATGAGCACGACGGACGTGACGCCCGCCCCGGCCGCTGCGGGCAACCCGTGGTGGCGGCTGCAGCTGGACCACTACCCGAGCACCGGGGTCCGGTATCGCTGCCTGGGCATCGTCGTCCTGGCGACGGTGGTGCTCTACTACCAGTTCTATCTGGCGGGCGGGCTGGCCACGCACATCCTGGCCGACTACCACATGACGTTCCTGTTCTTCGTGAACACCAGCGTCGTCGGCTACGTCCTGGGCGCCGTGGCATCGTTCGCCACCGGGGTCGCGGACCGCTACGGGCGGGCGAACATCGTCGTCGTCGGGCTGATGGTCGTCGGCCTGCTGTGCCTGATCGGCATCCCGCTGGCCCACGGCATCTGGGGCTTCGCGATCGTCTTCAGCGCGATCGGCCTGGTCGAGGGGGTCATCCTGGTCGCAACGCCGGCGCTCATCCGTGACTTCAGCCCGCAGCTCGGGCGGGCCTCGGCGATGGGCTTCTGGACGCTCGGCCCGGTGCTGGGCAGCCTCGTCGTGAGCATCCAGATCAGCAACACCGGCAACTCGACGGCCTGGCAGGACCACTACATCGCCGCCGGCATCGTCGGCGTGATCGTCTCGCTGATGGCCGCCGCGTGGCTGCGCGAACTCCAGCCGCAACTGCGGGACCAGCTGATGATCAGCGTCCGCGACCGCGCGCTGATCGAGGCGCGGGCCAAGGGCATCGACGTGGAGGCGTCGCTGCGCCACCCGTTCCGGCAGATGCTCAAGCCGGACATCGTGCTGTCCGCGTTCGCGATCAGCGTGTTCCTGATCATCTACTACACGGCGGTGGGGTTCTTCCCGACGTACTTCCAGACGATCTTCGGCTTCAGCCAGTCGCAGGCGAACGCGCTGGGCAACTGGAACTGGGCCTTCAACGCAGGCGCCCTGCTGGTGATCGGGTACCTGTCCGACAAGCTGCGGGTCCGCAAACCGTTCATGGTCGTCGGCGCCGTGGGGGCGATCGTCTTCACGATCATCTTCCTCACCAAGGCCACCCAGCCGCACACCGGGTACGACACGTTCGTGTGGATCCTGGTGCTGCTGGCGGTGTCCCTGGGTGTCGCGTACGCCCCGTGGATGGCCAGCTTCACCGAGACAGTCGAGCGTCGCAACCCGGCCCTGGCGGCGACCGGCCTGGCGATCTGGGGTCTGATCATCCGCATCGTGATCGCGATCGTGGTGTTCATCCTCCCGTTCGTCGTCACCACCGTGACGACGCTCGTCGAGCAGGGACCGACGGTCCAGGCGATCGCCACCGGACACGACCCGTCGCTCACCGCAGCGCAGAACGCCACCGTCAAGGCGGTGGCCGCGGACCCGTCCATCGTCACCAAGACGCAGGCGCTGGCCGCGCAGTACCAGGCGCAGCTCGCGACCGCCGCCAAGATCGACCCGGCGACGACGGCCGCGCTCACCGCCAACCCGAACGATCAGGCGGCGCAGATCAAGGCACTGTCGGACATCTCGGGGGTCAGTGTCGCCGACGTGACCACTGTCGCGACGATCGAGGCCCAACACCCCAACGCGATCGCGGCGGGGCAGGCGCTCGATCCGGCGACGGCCGCGGCGCTGTTCACCAACCCGTCCGACACCGCGGCCATCGCCCGAGCGGTAGGGGAGGTGGTCGCCAAGCTCGGCGTCACCCCGCAACAGGCCGGAGCCGACCTGCAAGAACTCGCGTCGATACCGGTGAGCCAGTTGCTGGTCGTCCAGTCGCAAGGTCCCAAGGTCGCGACCGCGGAGTCGCAGCTCAAGGACCTGGCTGCCGTGCCGGCCGCCGACCTGGCCTTCCTCAAGCAGTACGGGACCGCACTGCAGCAGCCGCCGGTCCAGAACGCGCTGAAGTACCTGCAGGCCCATGCGCCGGCAGTCCAGAAGGCCGCCGCCGACTCGCCCAAGCAGTGGCAGCACTACTTCTGGATCGCCGTCGGCGGTGAGATCGTCTTCATCCCGCTGATCTTCGTGCTGACCGGCTTCTGGGATCCGCGCAAGGCCCGCGCGCAGGAGCGCGAGCACGAACTGTGGCTGCAAGGGGAGCTGGCCAAGCTCGGCACGGGGTCCTCGTGACGCCGGCGTGCTGACCGAGCCCACCGGGACGCACCTGGCGCAGCTCGCCGAGCGTGCCTGGGAGCGGTTCGGTGAGCGCAGCACGCTGCTGTTCGAGGGCCGGCGCTGCAGCGCCGGCGAACTCGGGGGTCTCGCGCGACGCATGGCCGGCGGCCTGCATCGTGCCGGGGTCGGTGCGGGGGAGCAGGTCGTGGTCTGCATGGCCAACTGCCCGGAGGTGCTCGCCGCCTACCAGGCCCTGTGGCGGATCGGCGCCGTCGCCACGCCGGTGCTGTTCCTGCTCAGCGAGCAGGAGTTGCACCACGTCCTGGTCGATTCCGGCGCGGTGCTCGCGATGACGACGCCGGAGTTCGCGCCGAAGCTCGCGGCGGCGGCGGGCGGCACGGCGGTCCGGCTGGCGGTCACGGGGCCCGCGCAGCCGGGATGGCTGAGCGTCGCCGACCTGTGCGCCGGCGCCGAGGCCGACCTGGTGCGCACCGACCCGTC
>SCQZ01000356.1 GCA_004299665.1 Jatrophihabitans sp. | reverse complement strand
ACCGGGATGCTCACCAGCAGCAGCACGACGACGACGCGGAACCCCATCAGCAGCCGCCCCGGCGCCGCCTGCCGCACCGCGTGCAGCACGGTCGCAAGCGTGGCGACCAGCAGCACGGCGCCGAGGTAGAGCAGTGCCTTCACGTCGAACAGCGTCCCGATGATCACCGCCGCGTTCCCGACGTTCCAGGCGACCAGTTCCGCGGCACGGGTGCGTGCCGCGACCTCGCCGCCGGACAGGATCGCCTGCCCCGCCCCGAGCGCAGCCTGCGCCACGCCGGCGACCAGCACGACGTACGCCACCGCCCAGCTGCTGTGGTAGCTGGCATCGGTCGCGAGCGCCGCCGAGACGAGCCCGCCGCCGATCACGCAGGCGAGGCCGAGGGCGACGAACGGCGCGGCCGCGGGGTTGGGCCGGCAGGCCAGTGGGCGGATGGCGGGTGCGCTCATAGTTACGAGTCTATGGGATAAACCGGGACCGGCCGTCAGTACCGGTTCCCCACGACCCGGTCCGCGAGCGGGTCCAGCCGGGCAAGCTCCTGCGCGTCGAGCACCACGTCCAGCGCCGCGACGTTCTGCTCCAGCCACCGCACGCGCTTGGTGCCGGGGATCGTGACGAGCGGCACCGCCAGCCGCTGCGCCTGCGCGTGCACCCAGGCGAGCGCGACCTGCGCGGCACTCACCCCCTTCGCGTCGGCGACCGCGCCCACTGCCTCGGCGATCGCCCGGTTGGCCCGGCCCGCCTCCCCCGCGAAGCGCGGGTTGCGGCCGCGGAAGTCCTTGTCGTCCAGCGACGCCGGGTCGACCATGCCCGTCAGGAAGCCGCGCCCGAGCGGCGAGTACGCCACCAGCCCGACGCCGAGCTCGCGCATCGCGCCGATCACGGTCGTCTCCGGGTCGCGGGTCCACAGCGAGTACTCGCTCTGCACGGCGGCAATCGGGTGGACGGCGCAGGCGCGCCGCAGCAGGTCGCCGTCCACCTCGGACAGCCCCAGGTGGCGCACCTTGCCCTCGGCGACGAGTTCGGCCATCGCGCCGACCGTCTCCTCGATCTGCGCCGTCTGCGGCGGCCGGTGCAGGTAGTACAGGTCGATGTGCTCGACGCCCAGGCGCAGCAGCGAGCTCTCGCAGGAGCGCTTGACGTAGCCGCGCTCGCCGCGGACGGTGCGGGCGTCGTCGCCGCCGGAGCGGTCGATGCCGAACTTGGTCGCCAGCTGCACCTCGTCGCGCCGTCCGGCGATGCCGCGCCCGACGAGCACCTCGTTGTGCCCGGCACCGTAGACGTCGGCCGTGTCCAGCAGCGTCACCCCGAGGTCCAGCGCCCGCCGGATCGTGGCGATCGACTCGTCCCAGTCCGCGCGTCCGTACCACTCGCTCATGCCCATGCAGCCCAGGCCCTGCTCGGACACCGTCAACCCACCCATGCGGACCGATCGCACGCCAACCTCCTTCGCGCCCCTGCCACGAACGCTAGCCGCAGCCCTCGCACGCCTGCATGCCCGCACTGCCGTTCGGACGACACCGTCGTACGATTTGTACGACAGTTGGCGCATGGCCGGCACGATCGCGTTCCGCCCGGACGACGACACGGTCCGGGCGATCACGTTGCTCACGCGCGACGCCGACGACGAGCAGGACCGCGCCGAGGCCGCCCAGGTGTTGCGCGATAGGGAGAACCTGCGTGCGTGGTGAGATCTACCGGCTTCGCGCGCCACGCGACGCCCGCGGTCACGCACAGCACGGCCGGCGGTACGCCGTGGTCGTCCAGTCCGATCAGCTCCCGTTGTCGACGTGGCTCGTCGCTCCCACGTCC
>SCQZ01000355.1 GCA_004299665.1 Jatrophihabitans sp. | reverse complement strand
CCAGGCCTACGACCCGTTCACCGTCGTCGATCCCGCAAGCGTGCTGCTCGGAACTGCGGGTCCGGTCGCCGTCGACGAGCATTGGGATCACCTGCGTCACGACACGGGGTACTCGGCAGTGCTGTGGATCAGCGAGTGGCCCCGGATCGACGTCGCGCCGTACTTTCTGCACTCTCTCGTGTTCCTACAGGACGTGCGCAAGTCGATCTCGATCGTCGCCAAGCCGCTCGGCACCGGAGAGGCCCTACGCGCGATCCGCAAGGAGAAGGTCGAGTACCTCACCGAGGCCCAGCAGGGCGCGCGCATCGGCAAGATCACTGATCTGTCCGCCGAGCAGGAGTACGCGGACGTCCTGGCGCGCGAACGTGCCCTTGTCTCCGGGCACGTCGACATCCGCTTCTCCGGATTCATCGCCATCAGCGCCGCCACCCGAGACGAACTCGCGAGCGCGGTAGCGGCGACCCAGCGCGCCGGAGTGCAGTGCGGCTGCGAGACACGCGTGCTCCACGGTCAGCAGGCGCAGGCCTTCACCGTGGCCGCACTCCCGCTCGGTAGGCCGGTGCACTGATGGGACGCGCGCCCACCGATCGCCTCACGATGCACGTCGACGGCAGCGACGTTCAGATCGGCGACCCCGAACCGCAACGACCGCGTCGTCCGGGCACCGAGCCGGTCGCCCGAGACCGCATGACGGGCGCCCGCACCCTCGCGGGCACACTGTTCACTCCGACGGAGCTGGATCGCGCGTCGCGGCGGCGTATCGCACACCGCGCCCGGGCGGTACAGCGGTCCGGTCAGCGCGCCGAGTTCGAGGCCCGCCGTGCCGCGCTACGGGCGGAGCGTGCCGAACGGAAGCAGGCACGTTACCTACCGCCCGGCGGTGAGAGCGGGCCGGATACCCTTCGCTGCTATCGCCGGTTCCGTGTCCCGCCGCATCGCGCGACCAGCGAGGTGCTCGCCGGCGCCTACCCGTTCCTCGCCGAAGCCGGACTGGGACCGGAGGGCTTGTACATCGGGCAGGACGCCTGGTCCGGCTCGTCGTTCTGCTACGACCCGTGGGTGCTCTATCGCGCGGGCGTCCTGACCAACCCGAACTGCCTGTTGGCAGGGGTGGTGGGCAAGGGGAAGTCGACCCTGGCGAAGTCGTTGGCGACCCGTTCGATCGCGTTTGGCCGAAAGGTGTACGTGCCGGGGGACCCGAAGGGGGAGTGGAGCGTCGTCGCCCGGGCAGTGGGTGGGCAGGCGATCGAACTCGGCGGCGGACTGACGACGCGGCTGAACCCGCTCGACGAGGGACCGCGGACCGCGGGCATGGACGACGCGGTGTGGCGGGACGCGGTGACGGCGCGCCGGCGGGATCTGCTGCGCGCCGTCGCCGAGGCCGCGCTGAGCAGGGCCCTACACGCGGTGGAGGCGACAGCACTGTTCGCGTCCCTGGACGCGGCGGTACGGGACAACACGGTCCCCACGCTGCCGCACGTGGTGTCGGCGCTGTTCGACCCAGCCGCGGCGGTGGACGGCTCGACGGTGGCGCAACTCGTCGCCGATGGCCGGCAGGTCGCACACGCCCTGAACCGGCTGGTGCGCGGCGACCTGTCCGGGCTGTTCGACGGGCCGTCGACGACACGGTTCGACACGTCGTTGCCGATGGTGTCTCTGGACCTGTCCCGCATCCAAGGGTCCGACCAGCTGATCGCACTGGTCATGACGTGCGCGTCGGCATGGATGGA
>SCQZ01000354.1 GCA_004299665.1 Jatrophihabitans sp. | reverse complement strand
GCGAACGGGCAGTTGCGGCGCTCGTAGCGGCTGCCGGGGGTCGCCGCGCGACCGGCCGTCCGTTATGATTCGGTACACCGTTTCGGAGATTGGAACGGCGTGACCGCCTGTCGCGGGCGATGCGGGTCGCCGGCGATGGTGATGTGCGAAGCGAGGAGAAGGTTCGGCCCATGGACACCGAAACCCACTCGGCGGCCCCCCGGCGCGAGCCGCCCCTGAGCGGGATCACCGTGCTCGACATCGCCACGCTCTTCGCCGGCCCGATGGCCGCGACGATCCTCGGCGACTACGGGGCGGACGTGGTGAAGGTCGAGCACCCGACCCGCGGCGATCCGGTTCGCGGCCACGGCCCCAGCAAGGACGGGATCGGGCTGTGGTGGACGATGCTCGGGCGGAACAAGCACGCGGTGGGCCTCGCGCTCAACACTCCGGCAGGCGCCGCCGTGCTGCGCCGACTCGCCGCGCGGGCCGACGTCCTCATCGAGAACTTCCGGCCCGGGACGCTCGAACGGTGGGGGTTGGGCCCGGACGTGCTGCTCGCCGACAACCCGCGGCTGGTCATCGCCCGGGTCACCGGTTTCGGGCAGTTCGGCCCGTACGCGAGCCGGCCCGGGTTTGGCACGCTCGCCGAGTCGATGTCCGGTTTCGCCGCGATCACCGGCGAGCCGGGCGGGCCGCCGACCCTGCCGCCGTTCGGGCTCGCGGACGGCATCGCCGCCATCGCCACCGCGCAAGCGGTGATGACGGCGCTGTACGAACGCGACACGGTCAGCGGCAAGGGGCAGGTCGTCGACCTGGCCATCATCGAGCCGATCCTGTCCGTGCTCGGCCCGCAGCCGATCGTGTACGACCAGCTGGGCATCGTGCAGCAGCGCACCGGAAACCGGTCGGTCAACAACGCGCCGCGCAACACCTATCGCTGCCGGGACGGCAGGTGGGTGGCGATCTCGACCTCCGCGCAGCCGGTGGCGGAGCGGGTGATGAAGCTCGTCGGCCACCCCGAGGTGCTCGACGAGCCGTGGTTCGCCAGCGGGGTGCAGCGTGCCGAGCACGCCGACGAGCTCGATGCCATGGTCGCTGGCTGGATCGCCGAGCGTGACTTCGCGGAGGTCATGGCGGCCTTCGAGGAGGCCGACGCGGCGGTGGCGCCGATCTACGACGTCGCGGACCTGATGGCCGACCCGCAGTACCGGGCGCTGGACTCGGTCACGCGCGTGACGGACCCGGTCCTGGGGCCGGTGCGCATGCAGAATGTGCTGTACCGGCTCTCCGAGAGTCCGGGGGGGATCCGGTGGACCGGCCGCCCGCTGGGGTCCGACACGGAGCGGATCCTGCGTGAGCGGCTCGGCCTGGGCGCGGACGAGCTCGCCGAACTCGCCGCCGCGGGCGCGATCCGCGAGGCGGCGCGGTGACGGACACGCGGGGTGGTTGATCGAGGTTCGGCGGGTTTCTGGCAAGATGTCGGCATGCCGAAAATCATCGCCAGCACGCTCGACCAGCACCGCGAGCAGATGCGCGAACACATCTTCGACTCGTTCGCCAAGCTGCTGAGCACGCAGGGCTACGTCGCGACGACGCTGGCGCACGTGGCCGCGGACGCGGGTATCGGGCGTACGGCGATGTACAACTACTACCCCGACAAGGAGAGCCTGCTGATCGGCTACACCGCCTACGACATGGGGCGGTACATCGAGCACCTGCTCGCCGAGTTGGCGACGGCCGCCAACCCCCTGGATCAGCTACGGGTCTTCATCCGTGTGCAGGTGACCCAGTTGGCCACCAGCCACGTCGCCTCGAGCATGTTGGTGAACGTCGTCAGCGAGGCGGGACGGCGCAAGCTCACCGCCCACGTCGCTCCGCTGTGGGGCACCCTGCGGATGATCCTTGCCGACGCCGTCGCCGACGGCTACCTGCCCGAGGTCGACCTGGACGAGTTGTTGCCGCTGGTGACCGCCTCGATCGTCGGCCGGCGGCCCGTGGACCTCAAGCCCGCAGAACTCGAGCGCGTCATCGACGCGACGACCCTGTACGTCCTGCGCGGCCTGGGCGCCCGGGTGGACGCCTCCGGTCGCCCGCGCCGGGTCACCAAGCGCGCGGCGCACCGCGAGCCGACCGCGCTGCGTTCCGTCGCGACGTCCTGAGTCGCCGCGGCTCCGCGGCCGGTGCCGGTGTGGCGTGCGTTCCATCAATGTTGGAACGATTGATCGCACAGTGGAACGGCGCTACGCTGCTGCCATCGATGCGAGGGGACGTCTGACGATGGATTTCGAACTCACCGACGAGCAGCGGATGTTCCGCGACAGCCTGCGCGACTTCGTCGCCCGGGAGATCACGCCCGTGGCGCAGGAGTGGGAGCACAGCGGCAGGTACCCCGCCGAGATCATCGAGACGATGCGGCACCTCGGCCTGTTCGGCATGACGGTGCCGGAGGCGTACGGCGGCCTGGAAGTGGACATGGTGTCCTTCGCGATCGCCTTCGAGGAGATATCGAAGGGCTGGATGGGCGTCGCCGGAATCCTGGGCTCGCACGCCATGGCCTGCTACATCATCGCCCGCCACGGCACCGAGGAGCAGCGCAAGCGCTACCTGCCCGCGCTCGCCACCGGCGAGCGGCGCGCCGGCCTGGGCCTGACCGAGCCGGGCGCCGGCACCGACCTGCAGGGCATCACGACCACCGCGGTGCGCGACGGCGACGACTACGTCATCAACGGCACCAAGATGTGGATCACCAACGCGCGCTACGCCGACCCGCTGCCGGTGCTGGTGAAGACCGACCCGAGCGCCGAACCGCGGCACAAGGGCATGAGCATCCTGTTGGTCGACAAGGGCACGCCGGGGTTCTCGGTGAGCCGCGACCTGCCAAAGCTCGGCTACAAGGGCACCGAGTCCTGCGAAGTAGTGCTGGACAACGTGCGCGTGCCGAAGGACAGTCTGCTCGGCGGCGAGGAGGGCCACGGCATGCAGCAGGCCCTCTCCGGCCTGGAGACCGGCCGGATCAACGTCGCGGCGCGGGCGCTGGGCATCGCGCAGGCCGCGTACGACGCGGCGCTGACCTACTCCCAGCAGCGGGAGGCGTTCGGCCAGCGCATCTCGCAGTTCCAGGCGATCCAGCTCAAGCTGGCCCAGATGGTGACGAACGTGCAGGCGGCCCGCCTGATGGTCTACTGGTCGGCCTCGATCTTCGACCGCGGCCAGCGCGCGGACATGCAGACCGGCATGGCGAAGCTGTTCGCCTCGGAGGTCGCGGTGGAGGCCTCGCTGGAGGCGATGCGGGTCTACGGCGGCTACGGCTACTCGCAGGAGTTCGTCGTCGAGCGGCTCTATCGGGACGCGCCGCTGATGGTGATCGGCGAGGGCACCAACGACGTGCTGCGGTTCGTGATCGCACGTTCTCTGCTGTCGGGCAAGGAGTCGGTCGGATGACCGGGACCGTCCGCAGCCACCGGGGCGCCTAAGCATGCGCATCACGTACGGGCCGTGTGGGGAGACGCTCGCCGAGGTGAGCCACGCGGCGCGCCGCGCGGAGCAGGCGGGCGCCGAGGTGGTCTGGGTTCCGGAGCTGCACCGCAGCGCCACCGTGGCCGCGGCCGCGCTCGCCCAGGCGACCTCCGCCGCGCAGATCGGCACCTCGATCGCCCTGGCGTTCACCCGCAGCCCGATGACGACGGCCCTCGAGGCGCTGGACCTGGACGAACTGTCCGGCGGGCGGTTCGTGCTCGGCCTGGGCAGTGCCGTGCAGCGGCTGAACGAGGACTGGCACAACGCCCGGTTCGGCAAGGCGGTGCCGCACCTGCGCGAGACCGTGCGCAACATCCGCCGGTTCTGGCAGGACGCCGGCGCCGGGCGGCCCATCGACCTGCCCGGCGAGTACGAGCCGATGCGGATCCGCGGCTATCAACGGCCGTTCTTCCAGCAACGCCCCGACATCCCCGTCTACCTGGCGGCGATGGGGCCGGCGACCATGCGGTTGACCGGCGAGATCGCCGACGGCTGGATCAGCCACGAACTCGTGAGCCCGCGGTACGTGACGGAGCGGGTGCGACCCGACCTGGCTACCGGAGCGGCGCGGACCGGACGGGACCCCGACCGGATCGACCTGGTCGCCTCGGTGCTGTGCGCCGTCGACTCCGACGCCGCCCGGGCGAAGCGGTGGATGTCCGGAACCGTCGGGTTCTACGCCTCGGTCCGGACCTTCGCCGACTTCTGGATGTTCCACGGCTTCACCGACGAGCACCACGCCGTGGTCGAGCAACTGCGCGGCGGGCACACGTCCGACGAACTGGGCGTGTTCGTGCCCGACGACATGATCGACGCCGTCACCGCGGCCGGAACGCCCGACGACGGGCTGGCACGGATCAGCGAGTACGACGGGCTCGTCGACAGCGTGAAGTTGACCCCGCCGACCCACGGCATCGACGCCGCGACCACGCGGCTGTGCCAGGACCGGATCATCGACCTCATCGCCACGCTGACGAGATGAGCGCGCCCGACGACGGCCGCGTGGTCGACCTGCTTGCGATCGGGGCGGACGACCCGCGGTGGCGGGCCACGACCATCCCGGACTCCGCCCCCGACGTGCGCCTGATACGGCTGCACGTCGATCGGGAGACGCGGGCCAGCCTGCAACTGGTCGAGTTCCCCCGTGGCTGGAGCCGTCCCGCGCCCGGGCACTACTTGGCCGGCGAGGAGTTCGTCGTGCTCCGGGGTGCCATCGATCTCGGCGGTACGCGCGCGACCGCCGGCGACTGGGTGTGGGTGCCGCCGCTGGGTCTGCGCGGGCCGACCCACGCACCGGAGGGGATGCTGGCGCTGGCCTGGTTCTCCGCTCCGGCGATCTGGCAGCAGGGCGCCGCCGCGACCGCGGGCGGATCGCTGAGCCACCGCAGCCGCCCCGCGGCGGGCCCGCTGCGTGCCCCGGCGACGGGGGTGCCCGGGACGTCCGACGCCGCGGCCGCGCCGCCGAGCGGCGCCGACGGCGCCGACCGCGACGTGCTGTGCGTGGACGGGATGCGCTGGGCGTTCGTGGCGTCCGGCGCGGACGTACCGGCGCTGGCCGGGCCCGCCCCGATCCGTCGCTGGCGTTAGCCGGTCAGCTCACGGGCAGCGCGAACACGAAGACGTTGTCCTCGTAGTTCCCGCTGCCGTTGTCGAACGATCCGCCGCAGCTGGCCAGCAGCAGCCGCCCCGACAGGGGCCCGCCGTCGGTGTGGTAGCTGCCGGACTGGTCGAAGATCTGGTGGTGCAGCGGGGTCCCTGCGACGCGCAGGTCGGCCGTGAGCCGCTGCTTGCTGACCGAGATCGGTGCCGCGCTCACCGCGTAAACGAGTCGGCGGCCGTCGGCCAGCACGACCGTGATGCGCTGCCCGATCCGGTAGCTGGCGAGGTCACTGAACGCGGGCCGTGGCCTCGACGCACACGTTCGTGGAGACGCCCGCGCAGACCACCGTGCGGATGCCTGCCGCGCGCAGGACGAGATCCAGCCGGGTCCCGACGAAGCCGGAGTACCGCAACTTCGCCACGTGCACGTCGCCGGGCTCGGGCGCGAGCTCGGCGATCGTCTCCGCGCCCCAGGTGTCCGTCAGACACAGGTCGGTGACCGAGAAGGTGGCGCGCGAGCGGGCGTCCAGCCACGCGCCGGAACTGCCGGCGCCGTCGGGCAGCGTGCGGTGACCGACGTACACGACCAGGGCTCCGGCGGTGCGGGCGGCTGCGACGAGCCGCTGGAGCACCGGGATCACGGCGCGGGCGTGCGCCAACGGCCGGCCGGCCCGCTGTGCGGCCTTGCCGGCCGGGTCGACCAGGTCGTTGACCATGTCGACGACGAGCAGTGCGGTGTGGGGCGGGAACACCTTCTGCTCGAGCGTGGTCAGCAGCTCTGCGCCGACAATCTCGGAACGTCGTTTCGCTTTCTGCGCCACTGCGTCGATGATAGGGGAGCAGCGTGTCACGAGGAAGGTGTTCGCGGCCGCCGCCGTAGACTTCCGCCTTGGCTGAGGCCGGGGCGTGGATGCCGAGGAGGCAAGGTGGCAAGAACGAGCGAGCGGGCCGGGGCGGCAGCGGTCGCAACCACCCGAGAGGACGGATCCAGCAGCCAGTCGATCGCCGCGGTCGAGCGCGCCATCGACGTCCTGCTGCTGTTCAGCCGCAGTACCGCCCAGAGCCTCGGGGTGACCGAGATCTCCTCGGAGCTGGACATGCCCAAGGCGGCGGTGCACCGGATCCTCACCTCCTTGCGCACCCGCGACCTCATCGCGTTCGAGCCGAGCAGCAGGCGTTACATGCTCGGCGCGGCGGCGCTCGCGCTGGGGCGCGCCTACCTCGGGAAGATCGATATCCGCGCCCTGGCCAGCGAAGAACTCCAGGCGCTGTCGCGCGAGACGGGGGAGACCGCCACGCTGTCGGTGCGGCACGGCGACATGCGCGTCTACGTCGACCAGGTCGTGCCCAAGCGTGAGGTGCGGATGGAGGTGGCCATCGGCGGCTCCTACCCGCTGCACGCGGGCGCCTCGTCGAAGGCATTCCTGGCCTTCATGGGTGGGGCGGAGCGCAAGGCCTACCTCGACCGCAACCCGCTCCAGGCGCTGACCGACAAGACACTCACGTCGCGAACGAAGCTGGAGCGCGACCTGGCCGCGGCGCGTCGGTCCGGCTACACGTCCTCCTACGGGGAGCGGCAGACCGGAGCCGCCTCCGTGGCGGCGCCGGTGTACGACCACGACGGTCAGGTGGTCGCGGTGGTGAGCGTGTCCGGTCCGGCCGAGCGCCTCCGGCAGGAGGCCGACGCGTGCGCCGTGGAACTGCTCGCCGCGACCGGGCGACTCTCGGCGCGGCTGGGCTACCTGCCCTCGGCCGCGGGTGGCGACGACGACTGACTCCGGCGCCGACTGACTCCGAGGACGACCGGCGCCTCAGCCGCCCGGGGGGCTTCCCGACGTGAGCAGCGCCCGCAGTGCGGCCAGCACGTCCGGCGACGCCAGCACGGTGAGCACGTCCCCGACCTCCAGGGCGAGCGCTCCGAGCCCGAGTTGGACGGTGTCGCGGCGGCGCACCGAGATCACGATCGTGCCCGGCGGCAGCGGGCGGTCGCCCAGGTGCCGCCCCACCACCGGCGATTGCGGCCCGACCGTCAGTTCCGCAAGCCCGGCATTGGTCGAGATCGGTGCTATGCGCAGCCGCTCGGAGCGCAGCGCCTCGTGATACGCGCGCACGACGTCGGAGATCGCGAGAATGCCGCGGACGCGCCTGCCGTCGTCGAGCACGGTGAGCCAGCCGTGGCCCTCCGGGAGTGCGTCGACCGCGTCGTCCAGGTCGGCGGTGACCGGCACCGTCGCGGCCGTCGCGTCGACGAGGGTCGCCAGCGTGGTGTCCGGGTCGGCGTCGCCGACGGCCGTGGGCCCGACCGTCCCGCAGAACAGCCCCTGCGCGTCGACGACCGGCGCACCGGGAACACCCGCGCCGCGGATGCGATCCCGCGCCGCCCCTGCGGTCATGGTCAGGTCCAGCACCGCCCGCGGCGCCGCCATGGCTCCGGCCACCGGGACGCGCCCCAGCAGCGGCAGTCCGGAGCGCAGCCGGGCGGCCTGCGCCTCCTCGCGGTTGCGCAACTGGCTGCGGTAGATCGTCTCGCCGCTGCGCCGCACGATCAGGTACGACAACCCCACGGCCACCATCGCCGGCGCCAGGATCGTCAGGCTCCCGGTCATCTCGGCGACCATGAGCATCATCGACAGGGGAGCCCGCGCGATGCCGCCGAAGCACGCCATCATCGCAACGATGACGAACGGGGCGGGGGAGTGCGGGACCCCGGCCGCGCCGGTCGACTCGAGCAGCCGCCACACTGCAGCGCCGGTGAATGCGCCGATGACCATGCCGGGACCGAAGATGCCGCCGGACCCGCCGGTGCCGATCGACAGCGCTGTCGCCACGATCTTGGCGAAGGGTAGGGCGAGCACCAGCCACAGCGGTAGGGCGAGCAACGTGCCCCGCCCGAGCGCGTGCTGCACCCAGCCGTAACCGGTCCCCAGCACCTGCGGGATCGCGAGCGCCAGCAGCCCGACGAACAGACCGCCCACGGCCGGCCGCAGCGCCCGGATCATCGGCAGCCGCCGGCTGAGCGCGGCCACGCCGTAGAAGGTCTTGGCGTACGCCAGCCCGACCAGGCCGGCGCAGATGCCGATGAGGGCGAACCAGGCGAGCTGGATCGGCTCGGTGAATCGGTAGCCCGGCGCGACGTAGCCGAACATCGGGCTGAACCCCTCGATCAGCCCCCAGACGGTGTACCCGATCACCGACGAGATCAGCCCGGGTACCAGCGCCTCGACCTCGAAGTCGTCGCGGTACACGATGTCGCCGGCGAGGACCGCCCCGCCCAGCGGGGCCCCGAAGATCGCGCCGATGCCCGAACCGATGCCGACCGAGACGGCCACCCGGCCGTCCTCGGGCGACAGGTCGAGGGTGCGCGCCAGCAGCGAGCCGAAGCCGGCCGAGATCTGCGCGGTGGGGCCCTCGCGCCCTCCGGACCCGCCCGAGCCGATCGTGATCGCGGACGCGACCAGCTTGACGGCGACGGCGCGGGTACGGACCATCCGCGGGTTGCGGTGGACCGCCTCGATCGCGGCGTCTGTCCCGTGCCCCTCGGCCTCGGGCGCGAGGCGGGAGACGAGCACGCCCGACAGCAGACCGCCGGCGCAGACCACGAGCGGGATCAGCCAGCCGTGCGGGAACGAGGGCGAGCCGGCCTCGGCTCCCTCACTGACGGGGCGGGGGATATGGTAGCCGGCCGCGAGATCGAGGGACAGGTGTGTCGCCGCGCGCAGGGCGCTGTAGAACAGCACCGCGCCCAGGCCGGCGATGATGCCGATCAGGGTCGCGAGCACGACCCACTTCTGCAGGTAGCTGGCGCGCCGGGCCCAGTGGCCTACGACAGCACCGCCCGCGCGCAGTCTCGCGCGCGGACCGCGCGCTCCCGGGGTGCGTGCTGCCATGTCGTGTCAGCCGAAGTATCGCAGTGCCCCCCTGCTGCAACCGCGCCCGGCCGGCGGGACACGTCCCGGCCCGGACCGGACCAAGGTCCCTGGTACCGGCCGGCGGCGGCCCGCACCATTCCAGGGAGGGCAGGGTTCGGGCGGCAGGAGGCGACGTGATCATCCCACGTGACATGGCGGACCTGTACCTGGCGCCCGTCGTGCTCTCGCTCGAGGAGCAGTTGCGCGAACTGGGGCGGCTCGAGCCCGAGGAGCTCGCATCCCGACTGGCCCTGGAGAGCGGCCTACCGGACTGGACCCGGAGCTGGCGCGAACGCACCCTGACCGACACGCTGCGGCACGGCACGAGGCTGCACGGCTGGGAACTGTCGGTCGAGGGCAGCGGGTTGCGCGTCGAGAACCGCCGGCACTCGGTCGTGATCGCGTTGCCGGAAACGGTGCGGGCGTACCTGTCCCGGCCGGTGCAGCACCAGCCCGCGCAGGGCTGAACCGCCGCCGTTACGCCGGCCGAGTTGTCCGCGCTCGGCCACCGCATCCGGTGGCCGAGCGCGGACAACTGTGGCTAGCGCAGCGAGCGCAGCACGTACTGCAGGATCCCGCCGTGGCGGTAGTAGTCGGCCTCGACCGGGGTGTCGATGCGCACGACGGCGTCGAACTGCACGTCCCCGGCGCGGACGTGGACGGTGCGCGGGGTGCGGCCGGAGTTCAGTTCCGTGACGCCGGTGATCTCGAAGGTCTCCTCGCCGGTCAGGCCGAGGGAGTCCGCGGAGGCGCCGTCGGGGAACTGCAGCGGCAGCACGCCCATGCCGATCAGGTTGGAGCGGTGGATGCGTTCGTAGGACTGCGCGATGACGGCCCGCACCCCCAGCAGGACGGTGCCCTTGGCGGCCCAGTCCCGCGAGGAGCCCGAGCCGTACTCGGTGCCGGCCAGCACGACCAGCGGGACGCCGGCCTGCGCGTAGTTGACGGCTGCCTCGTAGACGGTGGTGACCTGGCCGCCGCCGGCGGCGGTGAGGTCACGGGTGAAGCCGCCCTCGGTGCCCGGGGCGAGTTGGTTGCGCAGCCGGATGTTCGCGAAGGTGCCGCGGATCATCACCTCGTGGTTGCCGCGGCGCGAGCCGTAGGAGTTGAAGTCCTTGCGCTCGACGCCGTGCCCGGTCAGGTACCTGCCGGCGGGCGAGTCGGTCTTGATCGCGCCGGCGGGGGAGATGTGGTCGGTGGTGACCGAGTCGCCGAGCTTGAGCAACACCCGCGCCCCGACGATGTCGCTGACCGGTTCCGGTTCGGCCCCCATCCCGTCGAAGTACGGCGGCCTGCGCACGTACGTCGAGGAGTCCTCCCAGGCGAACATGTCCCCCTCGGGGACGTGCAGGGAGCGCCAGCGCTCGTCGCCGGTGAAGACCTCCGCATAGCTGTCGGAGAACATCCCGGCCCGCAGGTTCTCGCCGACGACCGCGTCGATCTCGTGCGCGGAGGGCCAGATGTCGCGCAGGTACACCGGCTGCCCGTCGCTTCCGGTACCCAGCGGCTCGGAGAGCAGGTTCGTGTGCAGGCTGCCGGTCAGCGCGTACGCGATCACCAGCGGCGGCGACATCAGGTAGTTCATCCGTGACTGCGGATGAATGCGCCCCTCGAAGTTGCGGTTGCCGGACAGCACCGAGCACACGGTGAGGTCGTGCTCGTCGACGGCGGCGGCCACCTGCGGGATCAGTGGTCCGGAGTTGCCGATGCAGGTCGTGCAGCCGTACCCGACGAGGTTGAATCCGAGCTTGTCCAGGTACGGGGTCAGCCCGGCCCGCTCGTAGTAGTCGGTGACCACGCGCGAGCCGGGGGCGAGCGAGGTCTTGACCCAGGGCTTGCGGGTCAGCCCCTTCTCGACGGCCTTCTTGGCCAGTAGCGCCGCGCCGATCATCACCGACGGGTTGGAGGTGTTCGTGCACGAGGTGATCGCCGCGATCACGACCGAGCCGTTGTCGATCTCGACCGTGGTGCCGTCGTCGAAGGTGATCGCGACCGGCGTGGACGGCCACTCGTGCTCCTGCCCGCACGCGCATGCGGCTCGGGGCGCGTCCCCCGGCTTCTGCGCGCTGATGGCGATGGGGTCGCTGGCCGGGAACGACTCGCTGTCGGCCTCGTCGAGCCCGCTGAGCGCCTGCTCGGTGGTGGCCGCACCGCCGAGCAGCGCTCGCACCGCGTGCGGCGCTACCCGGAGCGGGATGCGGTCCTGCGGGCGCTTCGGGCCGGCGATCGACGGCTCGACCGTCGCCAGGTCCAGTTCGACCGTCTGCGAGAACTCGGGCTCGTGATCGGGGTCGTGCCACAGCCCCTGCTCCTTGGCGAACGCCTCCACCAGCTTGATCTGATGGTCGGGGCGCCCGGTCAGGCGCAGGTAGTCCAGGGTCACCCGATCGATCGGGAAGATCGACGCGGTCGAGCCGTACTCCGGGCTCATGTTGCCCAGCGTGGCGCGGTTGGCGAGCGGGACGTTCGCGACGCCCGGGCCGTAGAAGTCGACGAACTTGCCGACGACGCCGATCTTGCGCAGCAGCTCGGCCACGGTGAGCACCAGGTCGGTCGCCGTCGTGCCGGGCTGCATCTCGCCGGTCAGCTTGAGACCGAGCGTCTGCGGGATGAGCATGCTCATCGGCTGCCCCAGCATCGCCGCCTCGGCCTCGATGCCCCCGACGCCCCAGCCGAGCACACCGAGCCCGTTCACCATCGGGGTGTGCGAGTCGGTGCCGACGAGCGTGTCGGGGTAGGCGAGAACCCCCTCGTCCGTCTCGCGCGTGAACACGACCCGCGAGAGGTACTCCAGGTTCACCTGGTGGCAGATGCCGGTGTCCGGCGGGACCACGGAGAAGTCTGCGAAGGCATGCTGACCCCAGCGCAGCAGTTGGTAGCGCTCCTTGTTGCGCTCGAACTCGTACTGGGCGTTCAGTCGGAACGCGTCGGGGGTGCCGAAGACGTCCGCGATCACCGAGTGGTCGATGACCAGTTCGGTGGGGATCAGGGGATTGATGCGCTGCGGGTCGCCCCCGAGGTCGGCCATCGCGTTCCGCATCGCCACGAGGTCCACCACGCAGGGCACCCCGGTGAAGTCCTGCATGAGCACCCGCGCGGGGGTGAACGCCACCTCGGCGTGCGAGTCGCGGCCGACCAGCGCGCGGATCTGCTCGGCGGTGACCAGCCGCCCGTCCTCGTTGCGCAGCAGGTTCTCCAGCAGCACCCGCAGGCTGTACGGGAACCGCTCGATGCCCTCGATCCGGTCCAGGCGATGGATGCCGTAGTCGGTGCCGTCGACCGTCAGCCGGTCCCGCGTTCCGAAGCTGTTCGAACCCATGAGCGCACCCTTCGTGCTCCGCGGACGTTCCTGTCTCGAACCTAGTCCCGCGTCCGGCGCGGGGGCACGCGAGCGGTCAGCTCGGGTCCAGGTGCGCCTCCACCGTGATGCTCGCGCCGGCGAACAGCCGCGAGACCGGGCACAGCGCGGCCGCCTCGTCGACCACCTTCTGGAACGCGTCGCCGTCGATGCCGCCGACCTGTGCCCGGACGACGAGGCGCGACGAACTGATGGTGGGCACACCGTCGACGTCGTCGAGGCTCACGACGGCCTCGACACGCAGCCGCTGCGGGTCGAGCCGTGCCTCGCCGAGCTTGAGGGCGAGCGCCATGGCGAAGCAGGAGGAGTGCGCGGCCGCGGCCAGTTCCTCGGGGCTGGTCAGCTCGCCGGCCGCGCCGGTGCGCGCGTCCCAGCTCACGCCGAGTCCGGTCAGTGCCCCGGTCTGGCTCGCCAGGGACCCCCGGCCCCGCGCCAGCGAACCCTCCCAGGTCGCGACCGCACTGCGCTGCGTGATGTTCATCCTGCTGCCTTTCCGGGTGTCCGTGATCAGTTGCGCCGCGGCACGCGGTTCGCTGAGGGTGCCCGCTCGGCCACCCACCCCATTTTATCCAGCAGCATCGTGAAAACGACCCCGGACCGGTGGGCGGGGCTCCGGGTCGGCGCAGACCCCGGGCTCAGGTCAGTACGGCACGCCGATCTTGCGCCACTTGCGACCGCCCGTGCCGGGCTCTGTCGGCCGCTGGGCCACGCGGCTGCGGAACACGACGTACGGGCGCCACAGGTACCACAGCGGGTAGCTCCACGCGTGCACCAGGCGGCTGAACGGCCAGACCCCCCAGATCACCCACGCGGCGGTCGCGTGCAACTGGTAGATGAACGGGGCGTGCGCGATGCCCGCGATCTGCGGCGACCCGCTGAACAGCCCGCGGAACCAAGGCGCGACCGTGGTGCGGTAGTCGTAGCCGTGCCCGAACAGGTTGACGCCCACGGTCGGCGCGATGCCGGTCAAGATGATGATCAGCAACAGGATC
The DNA here is from genome assembly GCA_004299665.1 of Jatrophihabitans sp. Taxonomy (GTDB): domain Bacteria; phylum Actinomycetota; class Actinomycetes; order Mycobacteriales; family Jatrophihabitantaceae; genus FW021-bin43. The sequence goes on along the minus strand of SCQZ01000354.1, from coordinate 6,452 downwards.
AGGGCCACGTAGTCGATCGGGGAGGTGGTGGCCCGCACGCGGGGCACGAACAGCCGCCGCAGGGCCAGCACCACGACGCCGCCGATGATCAGGACCGCGGCGATCGTGCCCGCGATCGCGGAGAACCACCGGTAGCCGGCCTCGGGGATCCCGATCGCGCGGGTCCAGCGCTCGGGGATCAGCACGCCGATGACGTGGCCGCCGATCGCGGCGAAGGTGCCGTAGTGGAAGATCGGCGCCCCCCACTTGAGCAGACGCCGTTCCTGCAGTTGCGTGGAGCGGCTCGTCCAGCCGAACTGGTCGTAGCGCCAGCGCCAGATGTGACCGACGACGAACACCCCGAGCGCCACGTAGGGCAGGACCACCCACCAGAAGATCTGGGCACCCGTCGTGCTCATCGCCGCCCTCGCTTCGCTGCGGGCGTCGATGAGGCTCCACACGCACGGTGACATTGATTCGCTCGCTGCCGCTCGCTTCTCATCGCGTCGCCTCCAACGGTGCAGCGGCGTAACCGGACAGGTACTCGGGTGGGGCGAACGGTTCGTAGCCGAGGGTCTTGCCGACCTCCTCGCGCGGCGGGCCGGACTCCCAGGCCGCGGTGACCTTCTCCAGCTCGCGCCGCCCGAGCCGGGGCAACTGCGCGGCGACGGCGGCGACGAGGTCCGCGTACGGTGACTCGGCCTTCGCCAGCGCGCGGCGGAGCAGTTCCAGGTCGGCACGATGCCCGAACAGCAGCTTCTCCCCGCGCGGGCACAGGGCCGCGAAGTCCAGCACCATCGGCAGGTAGTCGGGCAGTTCCTCGTCGGTGGGGTCGAACCCGGCCGCGCGGTAGGCCATCTTGAACTCGACCATCGCCATGCCGCGCTTGCGGGTGTCCCCGTAGCGGTAGTACGTGAGGTACAGCGCGCAGCGCCGCCTCAGGTCGAACGTCCGCACGTAGTGCTGCGCGACCTGCTCGGCGGGCGTGGCACGCAACCAGGTCAGGAACCGCGAGAAACCCTCGCGGGCCTCGCGCGGATCGGTGCCCCGTGCGAACCCGTCCAGGGTGTCCAGGCCCTCGAACAGGGCCGTGGTCGGGTACTGCAGCAGCACGGAGGCGAGCTTGAGGCTGTCGCGGTTCATGCCGGCCCCGCCTCAGTGCCGGTCCTGGCCGACGACCGGCAGGGTGCGGCGCCCCTCCGGCGACCAGCTGCCGATGCCGTGCGGACCCGTGGGCCCCATGCCGCCCATGCCGGGGCCGCCGTCGGTGTCCAGGCTGCAGAACAGCTGCTCGTGTTGACCCATCAGCCGGCCGGCCTCCTCGGCGTGTGCCGGCGGGATGACGTAGCGCTGGTCGTACTTGGCGATCGCCAGCAGCCGGTACAGGTCGTCCAGGTCGTCGGTCGTCGCGCCGACGGAGCCGGCCAGGCGCGCGTCGAGCGGCAGCCCGAGCTGGGTGGCGCGCTGGATCGCGCGCATCGCCGCGAGCTTGCGCAGCACGGTGCGGATCACCTCGCTGTCCCCCGCGGTGAAGAGGTTGGCGAGGTACTCGATCGGGATCCGGAGCGCCTCGATGGTGGCGAAGACGGCGTCCGGATCGTCCGCGTCGTATCCGGTGGCGCTGACGACGTCGGCGACCGGCGACAGCGGTGGGATGTACCAGACCATGGGCAGCGTGCGGTACTCCGGATGCAGCGGCAGCGCGACCCGGTGCCGCACGGCGAGTTCGTAGACCGGGGAGCGGCGTGCCGCCTCCAGCCAGTTGTACGGGATGCCGTCACGCTCGGCCGCGGCCGCGACCTCCGGGTCGTTCGGGTCCAGGAAGACGTCCAGTTGCGCCTCGTACAGGTCCTGCACGTCCGGCGTGGCCGCGGCGGCGAGGACCTTGTCCGCGTCGTAGAGGAACAAGCCGAGGTAGCGCAGCCGCCCGACGCACGTCTCGGAGCAGACCGTCGGCTGCCCGGCCTCGATGCGCGGGAAGCAGAATGTGCACTTCTCGGCCTTGCCGGTGCGGTGGTTGAAGTACACCTTCTTGTAGGGGCACCCCGAGACGCAGAAGCGCCAGCCGCGGCACTTGTCCTGGTCGACCAGGACGATGCCGTCCTCGGCGCGTTTGTACATCGCGCCGGACGGGCAGGAGGCGACGCACGACGGGTTGAGGCAGTGCTCGCAGATGCGCGGCAGGTAGAACATGAAGACCTGCTCGAACTCCATCTTGACCCGCTCCTCGAGCCCGGCGAGGTTCGGGTCGCGCAGGCCGGTCTCGGGAGCGCCGGCGAGGTCGTCCTCGAAGTTGCTGCCCCAGCCGATGTTCATGTCCTTGCCGGTGAGGGCCGAGATCGAGTGCGCGGCGGGGTTGGGCGTGCCCAGCGGGGCGTCGAGCACGGTCTGGTAGTCGTAGGTCCACGGGTCGCCGTAGTCGTCGATGCTGGGCAGGTCGGGGTTGTAGAAGATCGACAGCAGCTTGCGCAGCCGGCCGCCGGCCTTCAGTTGCAGCCGGCCCTTGCGGTCCAGGGTCCAGCCGCCGTGCCACTGCTCCTGGTCCTCGTAGCGCTTGGGGTAGCCGATGCCCGGTTTGGTCTCGACGTTGTTGAAGTACACGTACTCGGTCCCGGGGCGGTTGGTCCACACCTGCTTGCACGTGACCGTGCAGGTGTGGCAGCCGATGCACTTGTCGAGGTTCATCACCATCGCAACATTGGCCATCACCCTCACGAGAACTGCACCTCCTGTGCGCGGCGGCGGATCACCGTGATCTCGTCGCGCTGGTTGCCCGTCGGCCCGTAGTAGTTGAAGGCGTAGGAGAACTGTGCGTAGCCGCCGATCATGTGGGTCGGCTTGACGACCAGCCGCGTCAGCGAGTTGTCCCCTCCACCGTGCCAGCCGGAGATCTCCGACTTCGGGACCATGACGTGCCGGTCCTTCGCGTGGTACATGAACACCGTGCCCTCCGGCATCCGGTGGGTGACCGCGGCTCGGCAGACGACGACGCCGTTGCGGTTGTACGCCTCGATCCAGTCGTTGTCGGACACCCCGATCCGGGCAGCGTCGACCGGGCTCATCCAGATCACCGGCCCGCCCCGGAACAGCCGCAGCATGTGCAGGTTGTCCTGGTACTCGGAGTGGATCGACCACTTCGAGTGCGGCGTCAGGTAGCGGACCGTGATCTCCGGGCGGCCGTCCTCGCGCAGCCCCTGCTCGCCGAAGTGCCGCACGTAGTCCAGCGGCGGGCGGTACGTGGGCAGCCACTCCCCGTACTCGGCGATCCAGTCGTGGTCCAGGAAGAAGTGCATCCGTCCCGTGAGCGTGTGCCAGGGCTTCTTGCGCTCGACGTTGACGACGAACGGCGCGTACCGCCGCCCGCCGGTCTCGCTGCCGGACCACTCCGGCGAGGTGATCACCGCGCGGGGCTGGATCTGGGTGTCGGCGAAGGTTATCTGGTCACCGGCCCGCTCCTCGGCCAGATCGGCCAGCGGCATGCCGGTGCGTGCCTCGAGGTCCTTCCAGCCGAGCACGGCGACCTCGCCGTTGGTGGTCCCCGAGAGCGCCAGGATCGCCTCCGCGAGGTCGACGTCGCGGGCCAGCGAGGGCCGGCCGGCGGCGATCCCGCCGCGCACGGTGCCGTTCTGCCGCCGCAGGTAGTCCACGGCCGCGGCCGGCTTCCAGCTGACGCCCTTGACCGCGGTCCCGGCCTGCTCCACGAGCGGGCCGAGCGCGGCCATCTTCTCGGCGACGGCGCCGTAGTCGCGCTCCACGGTGATCAGCTTGGGGAAGTTGACGCCGGGGACCGGGACGGTGCCCTCGCTGCGCCAGTCCACGACGCGCCCGCCGGGTTGGGCCCACTCGTCGGCGGTGTCGTGCGTCAGCGGCGCCGCCAGGACGTCGGTGCGCGTCCCGAGGTGATCGGCGGCCAGCTGCGAGAACCGTCGCGCGATCGTGGTGAACGCGGTGAAGTCCGTGCGCGTCGCCCACGGTGGCGGGATCGCCGGATTGAACGAGTGCACGAACGGGTGCATGTCCGTCGTGGAGATGTCGTGCTTCTCGTACCAGGTGGCGGCCGGAAGCACGATGTCCGAGTACGTGCAGGTGCTGGTCATGCGGAAATCGATGGTCGTGATCAGGTCGAGCTTGGCGCGCGGCGCCGGGTCGCGCCAGAGCACCTCCTGCGGTCGCAACCCCTCCGGCGACTCGTCCGCACGGACGGCGTCGGGGATGCCGAGCAGGTGGCGCATGAAGTACTCCATGCCCTTGCCCGAGGAACCGAGCAGGTTGGCGCGCCAGACGGTCATGACCCGGGGGAAGTTCTCCGGGGCGTCCGGATCCTCCCCCGCGAAGTGCAGGCGGCCCGCCCGGACCTCCTCGACGACGTACTCGGAGACGCTCTTGCCTGCCGCGGCGGCGGCGTCGGCCACGTCGAGCGGGTTGCGGTCGAAGGTCGGGTACGACGGCTGCCAGCCCAGCCGGGAGGCCTGGGCCAGGCAGTCGGCGAAGGACTTGCCGGCGAAGCGGCGCGGCCCGAGCGGGCTGGACAGTTCGTCGGCGCGGAACCGCTCGTAGCGCCACTGGTCGGTGTGCAGGTAGAAGAAGGACGTACCCGTCATGTGCCGTGTCGGGCGCTGCCAGTCGAGGGCGAACGCCATCTGCTGGAACCCGGTCAGCGGCCGCACCTTCTCCTGCCCGACGTAGTGCGCCCAGCCGCCGCCGTTCACGCCCTCGCAGCCGCACAGCATGATCAGCGTGAAGAACGTGCGGTAGATCTGGTCGGAGTGGAACCAGTGGTTCGTCCCGGCCCCCATGGCGATCATCGACCGGCCGCGGGACAGTTCGGCGTTGCGGGCGAACTCGCGGGCCACCCGGGCGGCTGCCGGCGCGGGCACGCCGGTGATCCGCTGCTGCCAGGCCGGTGTGTAGGGCGTGTCCGCGTCGTCGTAACCGCTCGGCCACGTCCCGGGCAGGCCCTCGCGGCCGACGCCGTACTGCGCCATGAGCAGGTCGAAGACGGTGGTGACGAGCCGGCCGCCCAGGCGCGTGGCCGGCACCCCGCGCCGGATCGCGCCGCCGCCCTCGGTGTCGCCGACGTCGAAGCGCGGCAGATCGACCGCGACGGCCTCGCCGGGCCGGCCGAACAGCGACAGCACCGGCTCCACGCCGCCGAGGTCGAGGTTCCACCGCCCCTTGCCCGCCTCGCCGAAGTGGTCGGCCACGGTGCCGTTCGGCAGGAACGGCTCGCCGGTCGCCGCGTCGAGCATCACGGTCCGGTGCTCGGCGCCCTCCACGTCCCGGCCGATGCCGTCGGCGAGGTCGGCTGCCGTGAGGAACCGGTCCGGGACGTACGCCCCCGCATCACCGCCGTCCCCGTCCGGACCCGGGCGCAGCGTCACGAGGAACGGCAGGTCGGTGTAGGTCCGCACGTACTGCTCGAAGTAGGGGACCTGCCGGTCGCGGAAGAACTCGCTCAGCACGACGTGCCCCATCGCCATCGCGAGCGCCGCGTCGGTGCCGGGCGCGCAGGCGAGCCAGTCGTCGGCGAACTTGGTGTGGTCGGAGTAGTCCGGGCTGACCACGACCACCTTCTGGCCGCGGTAGCGCGCCTCGGTCATGAAGTGCGCGTCCGGCGTGCGCGTGATGGGCAGGTTGGTGCCCCAGACGACCAGGTACGAGGCGTTCCACCAGTCCCCGGACTCGGGCACGTCGGTCTGGTCCCCGAACACCTGCGGTGAGGCGATCGGCATGTCCGCGTACCAGTCGTAGAAGGACAGGATCGTCCCGCCGATCATGGACAGGAACCGGGTCCCGGCCGAGTAGGAGACCTGGGACATCGCCGGGATGGGCGAGAAGCCGACGACGCGGTCCGGCCCCCAGGTCTTGACCGTGTGCACGTGCGCGGCCGCGATCATCTCGCTCGTCTCGTCCCAACTCGAACGGACGAAGCCGCCCTGTCCGCGGGCGTCCTTGTAGCGCGCGACCCGGGCCGGATCGGACATGATGTCCGCCCAGGCGTCGACCGGGTCGTCGAACCGCGCCCGGGCCTCCCGCCACAGTTCGGCGAGCGGCCCGCGGACGTACGGGTAGCGCACCCGCGCGGGGGAGTAGGTGTACCAGGAGAACGACGCCCCGCGCGGGCAGCCGCGCGGCTCGTACTCGGGGCTGTCCGGCCCGACCGACGGGTAGTCGGTCTGCTGGGTCTCCCAGGTGATGATCCCGTCCTTGACGTAGACCTTCCAGGAGCACGACCCGGTGCAGTTCACGCCGTGGGTCGAGCGGACCTCCTTGTCGTGACGCCACCGCTCCCGGTAGAACTCCTCCGCCTGGCGCCCGCCGCGGCGGTGCAGTTCGCGGTAGTCGGCGCTGGGGGTGCCGGTCGCGGTGAAGAACTGCGCCTTGCGCAGCAGCGCCTCGACCGGCTCGCCGCCGGGCAGCAGGGGGGCGAGTTCTGCCGGCGTGCGCGAGGGCGGCGAGTCTGTGACGGCCGC
>SCQZ01000353.1 GCA_004299665.1 Jatrophihabitans sp. | reverse complement strand
GCTGGCGACGGTGAACGAGCCCGCCATCCACGGTCTGGTGCTCTCGGGCGCGTCGGCCGGCTTCGCGTCCCGCTCGCCGGAGGACCAGCGACGCTACCTCGCCGAGCGGCTCGCGCCCATCGAGAACGGCCAGACGGTCGCGGAATACGTCCGACCGCTGCTCAGCTCGATGATGGGGCCCGGGGCTTCCGGCCCGCTGGTAGACCACGTCGTGCAGGTGATCCTGTCGATGCCGACCGAAACCTTCGCCGCCTCCATCCGCGCGATCTCCCGATACGACAGCCGCCCCGCGCTGGCGAAGGTTGCGGTTCCCACGCTGCTGCTCGCCGGCACCGAGGACACCGCCTGTCCGGTCGCCGGCATGCGCCGGATCGCCGGAATGATCGACGGCTCGGAGATCCGCGAGCTCGACGGTGTGGGTCACTACGGGTTCGCCGAGCGTCCCGAGGCGTGGCACGCATACCTGCTGGACTTCATGGCTAGGCGGTTCCCGGCGTGACCCACTCGCTCGGCGTCGTCCTTAGCCAGGCGCCGGGCCGGGACCCGCGGTGCGTTCTCGACGGCGCCCGCGCGGCTGACGAGCTCAATTATCCCGAGCTATGGCTGGGCGAGATGGCGATGTTCGACGCGTTCGCGCTGGCGACAGCCGCCGCGCACGCGACTTCCCGCATCGCGCTGACCGTCGGGCCGCTGGCCGTCGACATCCGCACCCCGGTCGGCATCGCAATGGGCGTGGGCTCGGTTGCGGCGTTGACCGGCCGCCGTGTTGGCGTCGCGCTCGGGACCTCCAGCCCGGTGGTGGTCGAACGCTGGCACGGTCGCGTCCGGGAGTGCGGCACCGCGCGGCTGGCCGACAGCGTCGCCGCCCTGCGCCTGCTGCTGGCGGGTGAAAAAGTCGACTTCGACGGCGCTGTGCTGAGCACGCACGGCTTCCGCCTGCTCGTCCCGCCCGAGGCCCCGTCGGTCACGATCGCGGCCTTCGGGGAACGAGCCGTGCGCGTCGCCGCCCGGCATGCGGACCGGATGGTGCTCAACCTGGTCACGCCTGCGACGGTGCGGCGGCTGCGCGGGATGCTCGAGGCTGCAGCGCCCGCAGGCCGCACCCCGAGGCTCGCGGTCTGGGTGTCCGCCGCCCTGAACCCGACGCCCGAGGCGCTGACCCATCTGCGCCGCGCGAAGGTGGGCTACCTCGCCGCCCCCGGGTACGGCGAGATGTTCACCGAGGCGGGCTTCGGCGACCTGGTGGCGTTCGCGGGCGGCCGGCCGCGCCCGGCCGAGGTGCTGGCCCGCATCCCCGACGAGCTGCCGGCCGCGGTCGGCGCGATCGGTGACGTGGACACCGTCCGGGCGCGCGTGTCGGAGTATTTCGACGCCGGAGCCGACGAGGTCGTCCTCAACCCCGCGACCGAAGGCGATCCCGGCGGCCGCGCGACGCTCGCACTCGTCAGGGATCTCGCGCCGTGACCGGGCCATTGGCGCGCCTTGTCGTCATCGAACTCGGCCGCTACGTCGCCGCGCCGTTCGCCGGACGGCTGCTCGCCGACTGGGGCGCTAACGTCATCAAGGTCGAGGCGCCCGAGGGTGACCCGATGCGCTGGGGGCCGCTCGGCGACCGTCCGGCCTGGTCACCGCAGTTCGCGTCATGGAACCGTGGCAAGCGCAGCGTGACCCTGGACCTCAAGACGTCCGATGGGCGCGCCGCGTTGGGGGCGCTGCTCGATGGTGCGGACGTCCTGCTGCACAACCTGCGCCCGGCGGCGCTTGCCGGGCTGGGCCTGGCACCCGGCCGGCTGCGCGCCGACCGGCCACATCTGGTGGTGTGCGGCGTGTCCGGCTTCGGCGACGCCGGCCCGCACGCCAGCCGGCGCACCTTCGACTCGGTCGTGTCGGGGATCTCCGGCCTCTACTCGCAACTGCTCGACCCGGCGAGCCCCCGGCCCACCGGGCCGGCGTTTACGGACCTGCTGGCGGGCATGTTCGCCGCGCAGGCCGTTCTCGCGGCGCTGCACGCGCGCGACCGCGTGGGCGGTCAGGTGATCGACATCCCGATGCTCGCGGCGGCCGCGTGTGCCATCGATGACGCGTTCACGACGTACACCGAGGCCGGGATCGAGTTGACGCCGGACGCGCGGCAGGCCCGTCAGCAGATCTTCGCGGCGACCGCCGCGGACGGCAGGCATCTGGTCGTGCACCTGGCCGGCGACGAGAGCATCTGGCGGGAGTTCGCCGCCGTCGTGGATCGCCCACAGTGGCTCGATGACCCGCGCTTTCGCGACTACCGCTCCCGGCTAACTCACGTCGACGCGCTCGCCGAGCAGGTGCGCGCGGTGCTGCGCACCCGCCCACGCGCCGAGTGGCTCGCGCTGCTGCACGTGCGCGATATCCCGTCGGCGCCGATCAACGCTATCGCCGACGCGGTCGTCGACGCGGACGTCGGCGGCGCGGTGCTGGTCGACGTGCCAGTCCCCGGGGAGGCGCCGATGCGCATGACCCGGCCGGTCGGGCGGTTCGGCGGCTCACCGGTGAGTGACCCCGCCGGCCCGCCCGCGCCTGGAGAGCACACGCGCTCGATCGTCGCCGGCCTGGATATGGCCCCGGAGGCCCGAGCTGCGGTGTTGACCACCTGGGCCGGGCGGCGCATATCGCGTTAGCGACCGGAACACCTACTACGAAAGGCGGAACATGAGAGCACGTCTGGACGGCGCGGTGGTCGTCGTCACCGGGGCGGCGATGGGGCAGGGACATGCGCACGCCCGCCGCTGCGCGGCGGAGGGAGCCGACCTGGTGCTGGGCGACATCCGCGACGGCGAACTCGCGACCCTCGCCGAGCGGCTGCGCGCCGACGGGACCCGCGTCCTGGCGCGGCACCTCGACGTCAGCGACGGCGAGCACTGGCGCGACCTCGTCGACGCGGCCACGGCGGAGTTCGGCACCGTCACCGGGCTGGTCAACAACGCGGGCATCATGTCCCACGGCTCGGTGCTCGACGAGACGCCCGACGACTGGGCCCGCACGATCGCGGTCAACCAGACCGGAGTGTTCCTGGGTATGCAGGCGGTGGCCCCGGTGATGCGGGCGGCGGGCCGCGGGTCGATCGTCAATGTCGCATCGACCCTGGGCCGATACGCCTCGACCGTCGGCTTCGCGTACCAGGCGACCAAGGGAGCGGTGCGCATGATGAGCAAGAGCGCCGCGCTGGCGCTCGGACCGGCGGGGATCCGCGTCAATACCGTCCTGCCCGGGCTAGTCGACACGCCGTTCCTCGGCAACTCTCGCGACACCGGTGCGCTCGACGACCCGATCGGCCGCACCCCGCTCGGCCGGATCGCCGAGCCCGAGGAGATCGCCGCCGTGGCGGCGTTCCTGCTCAGCGACGAGGCCTCGTACGTGAACGGCGCCGAGATCGTCGTCGACGGCGGCATGACCGCTGGGTCGCTGCGCAGCCTCAAGCCCGCGGTGGTGACGTCGTGACGGTACTGACCGACCCGGCGACCGGTCGCGCTTGGTGCGAGGTTCCGGCCACCGACCTTGCCACGGTCGACGAGGTCTTCGCGCGTGCAACGGCGGCGCAGCACGAGTGGGCCGCCCTGCCGTCGACCGTGCGCAGCGAGGTGCTGTTCAAGCTAGCGGACCGGCTCGCTGATCTCACCGAGGAACTGGCCGAACTGGAGGCGCGCAATACCGGCAAGGCTATCCGCGAGACGCGGCAGGAGGCCGCCCGAATGCCGGTATCCGTCCGCTACTGGGCTGGCTGGGCCGACAAGGTGCATGGCACGACCGTGCCCTTCCATCCCGACTTTCACACGTACACCGTGCGCGAGCCATGGGGCGTCGTGGTCGGAATCGTGCCGTGGAACGTCCCCTACGTGTTCGCGGTACGACGCGTTGTGCCGGCGATCGCGCTGGGCAACGTGGTGATCCTCAAACCGGCCGAGGAGACGCCGTTGACCGCGCTTCGCCTCGTCGAGGCCTGCCGGGACGTCGGCATTCCCGACGGCGTGGTGCAGGTGGTCACCGGCGGGGCGCAGGCCGGCGCCGCGCTGGTCGCACACCCCGGGGCGAACCTCGTGCTGTTCACCGGATTCCACGAGACCGGCAAGCAGATCGCCCGCGCCGCAGCGGCGAACCTCACCCCGACCTTGCAGGAACTCGGGGGCAAGTCGCCGCATATCGTCTTCGGCGACGCCGACCTGGAGCAGGCGCTGGACGCCGTCATCGCCGGGGTGTTCGGCGCGACCGGGCAGATGTGCATCGCGGGTTCGCGGCTGCTGCTGCACGACGATGCCCCGGAATGGTTCCTCGACGAACTCGCCCGCCGCGTGGAGGCGCTCGTGGTCGGTGACCCGCGTGACGAGCGCACCGACGTCGGCCCGCAGGTGACGGCTCGGCAGCGGGACAAGACGCAGTCGATGATCGAGGCTGCGCTCGCCGACGGCGCCCGCGTCGCGGCGCAGGCGGACCTGCCCACGGCGCCGGAGTTGCGCGACGGCTATTTCACCCCGCCGACACTGTTCGTCGACGTGCGCTCCCGGA
>SCQZ01000352.1 GCA_004299665.1 Jatrophihabitans sp. | reverse complement strand
CGCGAGCCCGACCGTGACAAGCGCATTGTGGCGGGCCATGGTCGCGAGCCAGTCCTGCTCCCGGAAGTGATACTCGCGCCCGTCGATCTCGAGCACGGCCCGAAGCGCCCGGAACAGCACGTCGACGACGAAGACGACCCGACCGTCGACGCAGACCGGCACGTTCAGTTCGAAGTTGGGAACCTCGGCGTGCCGCAGCCTGTCCAGGGCGTGCGCCTCGGCCACCGAACGCGCTCCGGTGACGGCATCCGCGAGGGCTCGACGCAGATGAGCGCCGCCGCGCCGCGGGGCCAGGGCCGCCTCGGCAACCAGATCCTCCACGCGGCAGGCGCGTCGTTGTACCGAGGCGGTGACGATCGCACGGACCCGATCCGCGTCGGAATCGAGCAGCGCGGTGTCCACGACCGCCCGCGCGGCCGTGGTGATCGGCAGGTCGGCCCAGTTCTGGGAGTTCGCACCGAGCACGATCCGCCGGAACGGCCTCGACGTCCGCGCGATCCGCACGCCCGCGACGACGCGGTTCATGCCCCGGGAGGCGATGACGAGCACTGGGTGGCGAGGTGGACGGTGCTCGCCGACGCCGTACAGGCGCGCGACATCCCATCCCGTGACGGCCGCGCCGGGCGGGGCCAGCGCGATGCCGACCGCAGCCCAGTCGGAACGGCTCGGCCGGTCGGGCCGGGTCAGCAACACCCCGGCGGCGAGTCGTTGCCAGTTGCCGCGCCGTACCTCGGTCCGGATCCGCCCGGGGGTCAGCCCGAACGCCGCGGCCGCCGCGGGCGTCAGCACCCGCGGCAGGTCCGCGGGGACGATCGAGCCCATAGGTTGAGCGTCGCGCATCGACCGCGGGTCCCGTGGGCCGACGGGGCCGCCTGTGGACGGGCGAGCAACAGCGGTGGGCGCAGGTCGGCTACAGCCGGTCCTCGCGCATGAAGGTGACCTCACACCGCGAACGCGCGAGTCCACAGCCGCGTCCGCACGCTCGTCGCCTCCATGCAAGGAATCCTGCCGTCACAGCGGGCGGACGGCCCGCAACACGCGTAGGTTGTAGCCGATGAGCGCGGCGGGGGCGCGCGCCGGATGGCCCGACGGCGCACGCATCGTGATCACCGGGGGGAACTCCGGCATCGGCCTGGAGACGGCGCGCGCACTGACACGTCACGGGGCGCACGTCGTTATCGCCTGCCGCAACACGGCGCGGGCGGCCGCCGCGGCGGGACGGGTCCGCGCCGAGAGTCCGCGTGGGCGGATCGACGTGGCCGAACTGGACCTGTCCTCGATGGCATCGGTGCGCGCCTTCGGATCCGCCTGGGACGGACCGCTGGACGTCCTGATCAACAACGCCGGTGTGATGGCCCCGCCGCGGCAGGTCCGCACGGTGGACGGCTACGAACTGCAGTTCGCCACCAACCACCTCGGCCACTTCGTGCTGACCGGGCTGTTGCTGCCCTCGCTGCTGGCCGCCCCGGCGCCCCGCGTCGTCACGGTCGCCTCGATCGCCCACCTCGGCGGCGACGAGGGCGTCGTCGAGGCGGACGAGCCGGGCCGCTACCACGCGCAGCGCGCCTACCGGAACTCGAAGCTGGCGAACCTGCTGTTCGCGCTGGAACTGCAGCGTCAGGCCGACTACCACGGGCTCGCGCTGCGCTCGCTCGCCGCCCACCCCGGGGTCAGCGCCACCGGCCTGTTCAGCGCCCGCGACGGGATGGGTGCCAATCCCGTGGTGCGCCTCGTCGCGCCGCCGTTCCTGCGGGTGTTCACGCAGTCCGCGCGGCGGGGGGCGCGCGCGATCATCGAGGCCACGGTCGGCGTGAATCCGCCGCCGTACCAGGGGCCGCAGCGGTTCGGCGAGACGCGGGGGCCGGTCGGTCCGGCCCGGCTGTCGGCGCTGGCGCAGGACGAGAAGCTGGCCCACCGGCTGTGGCAGGTCAGCGAGGATCTGACGGGCTTCCACTATCCATGGCCGTGACCGCGGGTCCGTAGACTGCGGCGCATGCACGGGGATCGCTCGACGGGCACCGTCCTGATCGTCGACTACGGCGCCCAGTACGCGCAGTTGATCGCCCGCCGGGTGCGCGAGGCCCACGTCTACTCCGAGATCGTGCCGCACACCATGCCGGTCGCCGAGATCGTCGCGCGCAGGCCGGCGGCGATCATCTTGTCCGGCGGCCCGGCGAGCGTGTACGTCGACGGTGCGCCGCGCACCGACCCGGCGCTGTTCGGCGCGGGCGTGCCGGTGCTGGGCATCTGCTACGGCTTCCAGTCCATGACCCTCGCCCTGGGCGGGGAGGTCGCCCGCACCGGCGGGTCGGAGTTCGGCCGGACCGACCTGAGGGTATCCGCACCCGGCGTGCTACTGCGCGGCCTGCCCGGGCAGCTTCAGGTCTGGATGAGCCACGGCGACGAGGTGACGGTCGCGCCGCCCGGCTTCGCGATCACCGCCTCCTCCGCGGGGGCGCCGGTCGCGGCGTTCGAGGACCTGGACCGGCGCCTGGCCGGCGTGCAGTTCCACCCCGAGGTGCTGCACACCGAGCACGGCCAGGACGTGCTGCGACGCTTCCTGTACGACGTCGCCGGCTGCCGCCCCACCTGGACCGAGGCCAACATCATCGACGAGCAGGTCGCGGCGATCCGCGCCCAGGTCGGCGGCAAACGCGTGATCTGCGGACTGTCCGGGGGCGTCGACTCCGCGGTGGCGGCGGCGCTGGTGCAGCGCGCGGTCGGCGATCAGCTGACGTGCGTGTTCGTGGACCACGGGCTGCTGCGCGCGGGTGAGCCCGAGCAGGTCGCGCGTGACTTCGTCGCCGCCACCGGCGTCCGGCTCAAGGTCGTGAACGCGGCGGGCGAGTTCCTGCGGGAACTGGCCGGCGTCACCGATCCGGAGGACAAGCGCAAGATCATCGGACGGGAGTTCATCCGCTCCTTCGAGGCGGCCGCCCGCGAGATCGTCAGCGAGGGCGAGCAGGTCGAGTTCCTCGTGCAGGGGACGCTCTATCCGGACGTCGTCGAGTCCGGTGGCGGGAGCGGCACCGCCAACATCAAGTCACACCACAACGTCGGCGGCCTGCCCGACGACCTGCAGTTCGCGCTGGTCGAGCCGCTGCGTGCACTGTTCAAGGACGAGGTCCGGCGCGTCGGCGAGCAGCTGGGGCTGCCGCCGGAGATCGTGTGGCGCCAGCCGTTCCCGGGGCCGGGGCTGGGGATCCGCATCGTCGGCGAGGTGACGGCCCCCCGGCTGGACATCCTGCGCCGCGCCGACGCGATCGCGCGCGAGGAACTGTCCAGCGCCGACCTGGATCGCGACATCTGGCAGTGTCCGGTCGTGCTGCTGGCCGACGTCCGCTCCGTCGGGGTGCAGGGCGACGGGCGCACCTACGGCCACCCGATCGTGCTGCGCCCGGTGTCCAGCGAGGATGCGATGACCGCCGACTGGACGCGGGTGCCGTACGCCGTGCTCGAGCGGATCTCCACGCGCATCACCAACGAGGTGCGCGAGGTGAACCGGGTCGTGCTGGACGTGACGTCCAAGCCGCCGGGCACGATCGAGTGGGAGTAGGCCGAGCGGGAGACCCCCCGTGTTTACTGGGGCAGATTAGCACCGGTGGTACCGAAAGAGAGCTGACGCGATCGCTCCACGCGACGGGCCAGGGGACCATACGCTTTGCCACGCCGAACGCTGAGGAGATCGACTGGCCGGGGGCGGTTCCGTCGTTCGCGCGCGATCGCGAGGGTCAGTATGAACTCTTCTGGCGACTGCTGATGTCGAGTACCCGCATCGGCGTTTGCGTTAGGCGAGGGGCGTTTCGGTTTGG
>SCQZ01000351.1 GCA_004299665.1 Jatrophihabitans sp. | reverse complement strand
CATCAGCTCGCCGAGGGTCAGCGAGTCACCCGAGTAGACGGTCTTCGTGACGACGTTCGTCGTGTCGGTCTGCGTGCCGGTGGCGCCCGTCGCGGTCGACTGTGTGGTCCCCGACCCCGACTGCCCGCCGTTCGCGATGATCGACAGCGACGCGGTGTCGCCGGCGTACCCGTTCACCCATGCCTTGCGCAACGTCAGTGTCTCGGACGTGCGGGTGTTGGTCACCGTGCAGGTGATGGTCTTGCCCGCCAGCGCCGCGGGAACCGTGAAGGAGCCGGACGTCCCGGTGTTCTGGCCGACGGTGACACCGCCGCACACCAGGGCCGAGGTGTAGGTGCCGGTGTTCGTGCCGAGCGCCTCGCCGACGGTCACGGACTCACCGGAGTAGACCGTGGTCAGCACCTGGTCGGCGGCGGCGGTGTCGGTCCACGACCCCGCGGTCCCGTTCGACGTCGAGACGGCGCTGGCGGCCGTACCGGCGTCGGTCCCGGACGCCGACAGCGTCGCCGTGTCACCGCTCGCGCCGTTGACCCAGGTCTTCTGCAGCACGAGCTGCGCCGAGGTGCGGGTGTTCACGATGGTGCACACGACGTTGACGGGCGACGACGGCACGGTGAACGTCCCGCCGGCGCCGGCGCCGTTCGCGGACAGCCCGGACCGGTCGCAGCTGATCGCCGAGGTGTAGCTGCCGGTGTTGGTGCCCAGCGTCTCGGCGAGGGACACCTGCGCACCGGAGGAGATCGTGACGATCGCCTTCTGGGTGGACAGGCCGGTGCCACCGGCCGGGACGGTCGCGACCGCGTAGCCGGGACCGCTGGTGGCTGCGTCCACGGAGAGCGTGGTGCTGTCACCGTTCGCCCCGTTCGTCCACGACTTCTGCAGCGTGAGCTGGGCCGTGGTGCGGGTGTTCACGACGGTGCACGTCACGTTGACCGGGGTCGCCGGGACGACGAGGGTTCCGCCCTGCCCGCCCGTGCCGGCGGTGAAGCCGCCGCTCGGGGCGCAGCTGATCGAGGAGGTGTACGAGCCGATGTTGGTGTGACCGGACGGCGGAAGCGTCTCGTTCAGGCTCACCGACTCCCCCGAGTAGATCGTCGCGGTCGCGGCGGAACCGGTGTCCACCTGGTCGGCCACGCCGGTGGCGGTCGAGGTGTTCGAGCCGCTGGTGGCGGACTCGCTCCCGGTGATCGACAGGCCGGCCTGGTCGCCCTTCGCGGCGCCGACCCACTCCTTGACCAGCGTGACCGTCGCGGACCGGCGGGTGTTCACGAACGTGCAGGTGACATCCGCCGGCGTACCCGGCACGGTGTAGCTGCCTGTCGTCGCGCCCGCGGTGTAGGCGAGCCCGCCGCTCGGGCTGCACGACAGCGAGGCATCGTAGCTGCCGGTGTTCTTTCCGGCGGATTCGCCGAGCGCGATCTGCTGTCCCGAGTAGACCGTCACCGAGGTGGTCTGGGTCGACAGCCCGGACCCGCCCGCCGGGACCGTCGCGATGGCCTGGTGGGCACCGTCGATCGACAGCGTCACGCTGTCGCCCGCGGCGCCGACCTGCCAGCTCTTGGCCAGCGTCAGGGTGGCGGACGTGCGCGTGTTGACGAACGTGCAGGTGACCGGGCCGCTCACGCCGCCGGGCAGCGTGTAGGTACCGGTGCGGGTGCCGGCGGTGTAGGACAACCCGGTCGCGTCGGTGCACGAGAGCGACGAGGTGTACGAGCCGACGTTGCCGCTCGACAGGATCTCGCCGAGCGTGATCGGCTGCCCGGAGTAAACGGTGTTCGTGACGATGTTGGTGGTGTCCACCAGATCTGCGGTGCCGGTGGCGGTCGAGGTGGCCGATCCGGTGATCGTCGGGTTGGTGCCGGCCATCGACAGCCCCGCCGTGTCACCGGTGGCGCCGTACTTCCACTCCTTGCGCAGCACCAGCGTGGCCGACGTGCGGGCGTTGGTGAAGCTGCAGCTGATCGTGCCGACGCTCGACAGGTCCTTGGGCACGGTCAGGGTCGTGGCGGTGCCCGTCGTCGTGGACAGCGAACCCGCGGTGCACGACGAGGTCGACGTGTAGGTGCCCTTGTTCGTCTGGCCCAGCGCCTCGGAGAGCGCGACGGTGTCGCCAGAGTAGACGGTGCCGAGGCTGACCTCGTGCGAGGTCGTGGTGTCCGGTTCGGACGCCGCGCCGGTGACGACCGTCGACGGGCCGGAGGCGTTGGTGCCGTTGGCGGTGAGCAGCGCGCTGTCACCGATGTTGCCGTTCTGCCACACCTTGTTCAGCACCAGCGGGGTCGAGGTGCGGGTGTTGGTGATCGTGCAGGTGACGTCGGCCGCTGCGAGCGGCATGGTGTACGTCCCGCCGTCGTGCGTCCCGTTGGCCGTGAGCCCGGGCTTGTCGCAGCTGATCGAGGTGGTGTACGAGCCGTGGTTGCCGGCGTTGAGCAGCTCGCCGAGGGTCACGGTGGAGCCCTCGAGCATCGTCACGGTGACGGTGTGCGTCGCGTCCGTCTGCGAACCGCCGAGCGCGGTCGAGACGGCGTTGGTTCCGCCGGTCGCCGACAGCGTGGTCGAGTCGCCCTGGTAGCCGTGCGCCCACGCCTTCTGCAGCGTCAACGTGGCCGCGGCGGTGTTGGTGAAGGTGCAGGTGACGTTGCTCCCCGCGGCGATGCTGACGGTCTTGCCGGACCCGCCGGTCGAGCAGACCAGGCCGGTCTGCTGGTAGCCGGCCGGGCCGGACTCGCCGAGGGTGTAGGTGCCGGGCAGGACGTGAACCTTCGTCACCCCGGCCGCGCCCGTGACGCCGCTGACGGGCGTCGGCCCGGTGGCGGACAGGGTCCAGGCGGTCGGCGACGCCGTGCCGTTCACGTCCTTGACCAGGGTCAGGTAGGTGCAGCTCACCGTGTTCGTGATCGCGTAGGTGTTCAGCCCCGCGCCGAGGGTGTGCTGCCCGAGCGCCCCGGACGCGACGTTCGCGCAACCGGCGGGCATCGTCGGGCCGGTCTCGCCGACCGTCACGGAGTCACCGAACAGGTAACCCAGTCCGGGGCTCCCGAACGTCGTGGGGGCCGCCCCAGACCCCCCGGTGAGCGTGGGGGCCGCGCTGTAGCCGGGGGGCTGGGAGCCGTCCGCGTACGTCGTGCCGTCGATGACCCAGGTCTTGTTGATCTGGACGGACGCGTTCGCGGTGTTCGTGAAGGTGCAGGTCACGTCGTTCCCGGCGGCGATGACGACCGTGCCGCCGGACAGGCTGTTCGGCGAGCAGGCCAGGCCGGTCCGCGTGTAACCGGCAGGACCGCCGGACTCGCTCAGGGTGTACGAGCCGGGCGCGACGTGGACCTTGGTCACCGCCGTGCTGTTGCCCGCCCCGCTGACGTTCGTCGGTCCGGCGGCGGACAGCGTCCAGGCGCCCGGCGACGCCGTGCCGCCGTTGACGGTCTTGACCAGCGTGAGGTACGTGCACGTCACGGTGTTCGTGATCGTGTAGCTGTTCAGGCCGGCGGCGAGGGTGTGACCACCGATGTCGCCCGACGGCACGTCGGCGCAGCCCGCAGGCAGGCCGGAGACGTTCTCCCCGACCGTCACCGGGTCGCCGATGAGGTACTCAGAGTTGTCGCTGCGCTTGGTGTACGCGGTGCCGAACGCCGGCGATGTCTGACCCGACAGACTCAGCGTCGCGGTGCCGAAGGGCTGGCTGCCGTTCGCGTAGGACGTTCCGTCGATCACCCAGTTCTTGGTCACCTGCACGGACGCGCAGGTGCTCGGCACGTGGAGCGAGACGGGCTCGATCCAGTCTGCCAGGGACGAGGTGTCCTCCGGCGAACTCGAGGACCGCACGTTCAGCACGCCGTAATTGCCGCTGCAGCCCGCAGCGCCGAACAGTTGGGTGAGGTCGACCCCGACCTCGGCGAAGGTCCCCGTGTCCAGCGAATCGCCCGACAGGTTGGTGACGGGGCCCTGGTTCACCTGGCCCTCGAAGCCATCCGACGAGCCCAGCGACTTCCACGCCGATCCGGTCCAGGTGTCCGCCCCGACGAGCGAGATCGTGTTCGAGCCGGTCTGGTTGATCGTCAGCCGCAGATCGTTCACCGTGCGGTCCGGGACGGGCCCGAGGCTGTTGGCCTTCTGGTTCAGTTCCACGTGGTAGGCGACGGATCCGTTGTTGACCTGCCGCTCGAAGCCGAAGAAGGCGAAGACGTCCTTCTGGTAGGTCGTGGTGTAGGCGTACACGTTGCCGATGTCGGTCTTGCCCGGTGCCACGCCCGAACCGGCGATCTGGCTGGCGCTCCACGGCCAGTTGCTCTCCTTGGAGCCGCCGGTGAACTGGGTGCTGTCGCCGTAGTGGTCGTTCTCGACGGGCTGCCCGCCGACGTTGGCCCAGTCCAGGTTGGCGGTGTCGTTGACGCACAGGTTGCCGTCGATCTCGAAGTTCGGCCCCATGAGTTGCGTGTTCCAGCCCGCAGGGCAGTCGGGGAGGAGCGCCGCGTGGGCGACCGGTCCCGAGGCCAGCACGGACCCGGAGAGGATCACCGCGGCCAGTGCCGCGACCGGGCGCCGGACCCGCTGCCACCTGAGCGTGCGAGGGTCACCCCTGCGTCCCGTCGCTCGCGAATTCCGACGTGCCCGCAACGACAGCATCCACGACATGGCA
>SCQZ01000350.1 GCA_004299665.1 Jatrophihabitans sp. | reverse complement strand
CTCGCTGCCGTAGGCGTGGATCGAGTACATCGCCAGCGACCCCTGCACGCTGACCAGGGAGCGCAGCCCGGAGTCGACGGCCTCCACCTCCGCGCACACCAGGCCGTACTGGGAGGCGGTGCTGCCCTGGCACCCGTAGCCGGTCAGGTGCATGCCCAGGATGCCCAGCCGCCCGAACTCCTGCGCCAATTCGCGCGCGGGCAGGGCGCCGTCCTCGAACCAGCGGCCGATGTGCGGGCGCAGCCGGTCGTCGGCGAACCGGCGCACCGTGTCGCGCAGCAACCGGCTGTCCGGGTCGAGGTCGGCGTCCAGGTCGAGCAGGTCCATGCGCGCGAGCGTGTCGGCCATGGTTGTGCACGCTACGCGCCGCCCGCGGAGGGCCTTGGATAGTCTGCCTGCCGTGTCGTCGCGCAAGAGCGCCCTGGATTTCGACCCGATCGCCCGGGCCGGGCAGATCTGGGAGCAGCGCTGGCCGGACGAGCCGGCGGAGGTCTTCGCCGCGATGCGCGCGGTGACCTCGATCATGCGCGCCCACCAGGTGCTGATCGCCGAACTGGACGCCATGCTGCGGCCCTTCGGCATCACCTTCAGCCGCTACGAGGCGCTGGTGCTGCTGTCGCACTCGCGCAACGGGGCGCTGCCGCTGTCGAAGATCGGCGAGCGGCTGCAGGTGCACGCCACCTCCGTCACGAACGTCGTCGACCGGCTGGAGGCCGCCGGGCTGGTCGAGCGCTCCCCGAACCCGGCCGACGGGCGCGGCACGCTGGCCGTCATCACCGAGGAGGGGCGGGCCGTCGCGCGCGAGGCGACCCGGGCATTCCACACGGCGCGGTTCGGCATGTCCGCCCTCGGCCGGGCGGACCTGGACGAACTGTTCCGCATCCTGCGGCAGGTTCGGATCCAGGCGGGCGACTTCGCCGATCCGGCGCAGTAGCCGCCCGGCGGTCCCGCCCGCGAGATGCCCGACGAGGGGCCGCGCGTCCGAACGTCGCCCGCTTCGTTGTACATGGCGGGGAATGTCCGCCGAAGGGATCCGTCGTGTCCGCTCGCCGCCTGCGCTCGACCGCCGCCAGTGCCGCCGTCCTGCTCGCCACCGGAACCGGCGCCGTCGTCGCCGTCGTCGGGCAGAGCGCTCCCGCGGGCGCCGCCACGACGGGGTGGGCCATCACGCAGAACGTCCTGCCCGGACTCGCCGCGGCGACCGACCTCGGGCCCGCGCCGGCGGCAACCCCGCTGGACCTGGTCGTCAGCGTGTCCCGGCCCGACCCTGCGGGCGAACGGGCCGCCATCGCCGCAGAGCACGACCCGGCGAACGCGCAGTACCGGCACTTCCTGAGCCCGGAGCAGTTCGCGGCGCGCTTCGGCGTACCGACGACGGACCGCCAGGCCGTCAGCGCCTACCTGACCGGCACCGGCATGCGCCTGGACGCCGTCTCGACCGCCGGCGACCAGTACTCGCTCAGCGGCACCGCGGCGCAGGCCGCCGCGCTGTTCCGCACCGGCTTCCACTCGTACGCGTTCGACGGCCGCCAGTTCGTCGCGAACACGACCGTGCCGTCGTTCCCGTACGGGCTGCACATCAGCAACATCCTCGGGCTGAACACCCTGCAGCGGTACTCGCTCCCCGCTCGCTCGGCGACCGCACAGGACACCTGCCTGGGATCCACGTGCCTGGGGGTGACCAGCCCGCAGGACCTGTGGGGCGTCTACCGGCAGCCGGCGGCGTACGCCGGCCAGGGCCGGGGGGTGGCGGTCTTCGGTGAGGGGCAGACGACCGGCGTGATCAACGACCTGCGGCTGTTCGAGGCCGCCCAC
Source organism: Jatrophihabitans sp. (assembly GCA_004299665.1). Classification (GTDB taxonomy): domain Bacteria; phylum Actinomycetota; class Actinomycetes; order Mycobacteriales; family Jatrophihabitantaceae; genus FW021-bin43. The sequence continues at coordinate 5,213 of SCQZ01000350.1, read as the reverse complement.
GGCCTGCCGCAGGTCGCCGTCACCGTGAAGCACCCGGCGGGTGACACCGACTTCACCGACGACAGCGGGCACGAGGAGTGGAACATCGACACCCAGGCGTCCACCGGCATGGCGCCGGACGCCTCGGGGCTGACGATGTACTTCGGCTCGGACCTGTCCGACGCCGACGTGGCCCGCGTGTTCAGCCAGTTCACCGACGACCCGGGCGGCCCGATGCAGGCCTCGGCCAGCTACGGCGAGTGCGAGACGGTCCCGGTCGTCAGCCCGCTCGTGGGGCAACTGCTCTCGAACGCGACGATCGCCTCCCTGCCGATCAGCATCGGGCTCGGCAACAACAGCGACGCCACGTTGTCCGCGATCACCCGGCAGGCCGCCGCCGAGGGCAGGACGGTCTTCGTCTCCAGCGGCGACACCGGCTCGTCCTGCCCGGTCGTGGCGTTGCCGGTCGTCGGCGCGGGCAACGGCCTGCTCAACCAGGCGGTCCCGGTGACGAACTCGCCCGCCTCGTTGCCGTACGTCGTGGCGGTCGGCGGCACGGTCCTGTACACGGACGGGCAGGGCCACCGGGTGCGCGAGTACGGCTGGGCGTTCTCCGGCGGCGGGTCGTCGCTGTTCACCCCCGCCCCGGACTACCAGGTCGGCACGGCGGGGCTGGTCGTGCCGTGCGTCACGACGCTCGGGCCCTGCCGCGGCGTGCCCGACGTGTCGGCGCAGTCCGGTGACGCCCTCAGCAACGGTTACGACATCGTCAGCAACGGGGCCGCCGCCGTCGGTGCGGGCACCTCGCTGTCGGCACCGCTGTGGCAGGGGATGTGGGCGCGCATCCAGTCGGCCTCCCCTGCGGTCGGCGGGAACGGCTTCGCGAACTACGCGCTCTACCGCGTCGGCAAGAACCCGGCCACGTACGGCACGTCGTTCTTCGACGTGAGCTCCACCGACCTGACCACCGGGTTGCCGGCGACGAACGGGCTGTACGCCACCGTCCCGGGATGGGACTACGTCACCGGCTGGGGGACACCCCGCGTCGGCGGCATGATCTGCTCGATCGACGCGGTGGGCTGCTGAGCGCGACCGTCACGCCGGTACCGACGCGACCAGCGTCGCGTAGGCGATCACGTTGACCTCGACGTCGGTCAGGACCCCGCCGGTGTCGCGCACCCCGCAGGTGATGATCACCACGCGGTCGGGGGTGGTGTCCGCCATGACCGACGTCACATCGCCGGCACGCGCCTTGGACACGGCGAAGGCGCGCGTGACGCGATAGGTCAACCGGCCCGTCGCGGTGGTGAGGGTCACCGTGTAACCGTCCAGCGCGGTGACCGGGAAGATCGGTACGCCCCCCTCGTACGACGGGGCGGCGAGGTCGACCTGGCTCATCGCCAGTTCGGACATCGGGTTCAGCACCTCGTCGCGGTCGTGGGCCCAGGCGTGGCCGAGCAGGTAGCTCGTGCCGGTCGACGGGTATCCCGGCTCGACGCCGAAGGGGTGCTGCACCCAACAGACGGTGTGGTGCTGCTCGCCCGGGGGGTCGAGCGGCCGGACGTACGGCATCGCGCAGACGCTCGCCTCGGTGGTGAAGGCGGGCCCCTGCATGACGAACGACGTCGGGACCGCCGCGGTCACGGCGGCGATCGGGTCGGCCGCCACCGTGGTCGGCGCGGGGGACGGCGTGGCCGGGGGCGCCGTCGTGGCCGTCCGGATCGCCGGTGGCGCCGCGGTGTGTCGCCGCGTACCGGTGCCCGGCAGCATCCAGGCCAAGATGGCGGCCACCGCCGCCACCGCGGCGAGTACCGGCACCGCGCGTCTCGTCCGCGAACCCATCACCTGCTCCCGGGTGCCCAGCCTAGCGGCGGCGGTAGCGTCCGGCGCAGCACGTCGTCGATCGGAGGAACACGCCATGTGGCACAACATGTTCGCGCAGGAGATCCCGTTCCTGGAGAAGATCATCCGCACGGTGGTGATCTACCTCGTCATCGCCGTGCTGTTCCGCGTCGCCGGGAAGCGCGGCCTCGCGGCGCTGAACACGCTCGACTTCGTCGTGATGTTCCTGCTGGCCAACGTCGTGCAGAACGCGATCATCGGCAACGACAACAGCGTGACGGGCGGGGTGATCGGCGCGGTCACCCTGGTGGTCGTCAACGCCGGGGCGAACCGGCTGGCGCTGTACTACCCCTGGTTCGCGTGGCTGTTCGACGGAACCGACACGACGGTGATCCGCGACGGAGCGGTCGACCACCGGGCCGTACGCCGGTTGGGGCTGCGGGTTCACGACCTGGACCACGCGGTCCGGGTACAGAACGGTGACGACGTGAGCCAGGTCGAGACCGGCGTCCTCGAGCCCGGGGGTCAGCTGGTCCTGACCTTGAAGGAGGCCGAGCAGGGCGTGACGAAGGCCGACCTGGAGCGGCTCGCGACCCAACTCGACCGCATCGAGGCCGCGCTCGGTGGCCGGCCGGCGTGACTAATGCTAGGACGTCCTAGTAAATTGGGGACGGAGGAAGGGAGCAGACCGTGAACGTCGACGAGATCGAGGCCGGCCGGCGGCGCTGGCAGGAGCGTTTCGGGTCCGCACGCCAGGAGCAGCGGGACCACACGACGCTCTCCGGGACCGTCGTGGAGCCCTTGTACGGGCCGAGCGGGCCGGACGCGCGGTTCGAGCGGATCGGCTGGCCCGGCGAGTACCCCTTCACCCGGGGCATCCACCCGAGCGGCTACCGCGGCAAGCCGTGGACGATCCGCCAGTTCGCGGGCTTCGGCAACGCGCGGCAGACCAACGAGCGGTACAAGATGATCCTGGCCGAGGGCGGCGGCGGGCTGTCGGTCGCCTTCGACATGCCCACCCTGATGGGGCGCGACTCGGACGACCAGCGCGCCCTCGGCGAGGTTGGGCACTGCGGTGTCGCGATCGACTCGGCCGCGGACATGGAGGTCCTGTTCGAGGGCATCGACCTGGCCGCCGTCACCACCTCGATGACGATCAGCGGCCCGGCCGTGCCGGTCTTCTGCATGTACGTCGTCGCCGCCGAGCGCCAGGGCGCGGACATCTCCACCCTCAACGGCACCCTGCAGACCGACATCTTCAAGGAGTACATCGCGCAGAAGGAGTGGATCTACCCGCCGGAGCCGCACCTGAAGTTGATCGGCGACCTGATGGAGTACGTCGACGCCAACATCCCCGCGTACAAGCCGCTGTCGGTGTCCGGCTACCACATCCGCGAGGCCGGTTCGACCGCCGCGCAGGAGTTGGCATTCACGCTCGCCGACGGCTTCGGGTACGTCGAACTGGGGCTCTCGCGCGGGCTGGACATCGAGCGGTTCGCCCCGGGCCTGTCGTTCTTCTTCGACGCCCACATCGACTTCTTCGAGGAGATCGCCAAGCTGCGGGCCGCCCGGCGCATCTGGGCGCGCTGGATGCGCGACGTGTACGGGGCCAGGACCGAGCGGGCGCAGTGGCTGCGGTTCCACACCCAGACGGCCGGCGTCTCGCTGACGGCCCAGCAGCCGGAGAACAACATCGTGCGCACCGCGGTCGAGGCCCTTGCGGCCGTGCTGGCCGGGACCAACTCGCTGCACACCAACGCGCTGGACGAGGTGCTGGCGCTGCCGTCGGCGAAGGCCGCGCAGATCGCGTTGCGCACCCAGCAGGTGATCGCCGAGGAGACCGGCGTGATCAACGTGGCGGACCCGCTCGGCGGTTCGTGGTACGTCGAGGCGCTCACCGACAAGTTGGAGGAGCAGGCCGAGGAGATCTTCGCCCGGATCAAGGACCTGGGATCGGACGGCACGATGACCAGCGGGCTGCTGCGCGGCATCGAGGAGGGGTGGTTCATCAGCGAGATCGCGGACGCGTCCTTCACCTACCAGGTCGCGCTGGAGAAGGGCGAGAAGAAGGTCGTCGGTGTGAACACCCTGACCGGCGACGTCGGCGAGGAACTGGAGATCCTGCGGATCTCGCACGAGGTCGAACTGGCGCAGCGCGAACTGTTGGCGGCGCGACGGGCGGCGCGGGACGGGGCCGCGGTGGATTCCGCGCTGGCCCGGATGGTCGCGGCCGCGGAGCGGGGCGAGAACACGGTGCCGCCGATGCTGGACGCGGTGCGGGCCGAGGCGACGCTGGGGGAGATCTGCAACGCGTTCAAGCCGCTGTGGGGGGAGTACCGGGAGCCGGCGCGTTTCTAGCCCTCCGCGCAGGACGGGGCCGGTGATCACCCCGTTCGAACTGTGAGGCTTCCCGTCACGGAGCGATCGCGTCGATCGCCCGGTAGATCCGCTGCTCGCTCACCGGCCGCGCGGTGCCCAACCGCTGCGCCCACAGGCTCACCCGGAACTCCTGGATCAGCCAGGCGATGTCGCGCACGTCGGCCTGCGCGGCGCGCGGCGCCGGCACGGCGCCCACCACGGCGTCGTAGGCCTGCTGCACGGCCTGGACCCGCAGCATGCGCGCCCGGTCGCGCTCGACGTCGCGCCCGAGGTGTTCGAGCCGGACCGAGATCGCGCGCAGGTACCGCGCGAGGTCGGCCAGCCGCCCGGCGCCCGCGCGCGTGACGAACCCGGCGGGCAGCAGGTCGCGGACCTGGGCGCGGATGTCCTGGACCGCCGCCGCCTGCGCGGCCGGTGGCCGTTCGGGCAGGGCGCGCCGGACGTCGTGGGCGACGGCGAGCACCTGCTGGACCGCGCCGGCCACCTCGATCGTCCGTCCGGCCAGTTCGGCGGCGGCGCGCCCCTGCAGTTCACGGAACTCGGTCCGGGTCCAGGGAGCCTGCGCGCCGAGCAGGTCCAGCGTCGCGGCATCGGCGCAGTCCTCGAGCAGGGCGGCCGGGCCCGCGCCCCCGCCGGCCGCCCCCTGCCCGGCGGGGGCGGGCCCACCGGGGTGGACCGACAGCACCAGGCGCGCGCGTGAGGACAGCGACCGCTCGGCGGCCTTCACCGGTGACGCGGTGCTCAGCCGCAACAGCCGCGCCACGCCCGCCGGCATCGCGATCGCCTGCTCGGCCGCGGTCGCGAGGACCCGCAGCGCCACGGTGTCCCCTTCGTCGACGAACGCCGGGTAGCCCCGCACCAGGTGCTCGCCCTGGCGGCCGTCGACCTGGCCCGCGAGGGAGTCGAGATCGTCCGGCCAGTCGCGCAGGCCCGCGCGTTCGAGGTCCGCGGCGACAGCTGCGGCGACAGCGGCGCGCACCGGCGCGGCGAGTTCGGTGCGCAGCGCGTCCAGG
>SCQZ01000349.1 GCA_004299665.1 Jatrophihabitans sp. | reverse complement strand
AGTCGAACTCCGACGGCACCTGGGCCGTGCCGCCGCTGCCCAAGCGCGGCTACTACCTGCTGACCTTCGCCAAGGCGGGCTTCCAGACGGTGCGGTACGTCGTCGACGCCTCGTCCCCGGCCAGCGCCAAGCCGCTCGCGGTGACGATGGTCCCCGGGCAGGGCAGCCTGGCAGGGACGGTGGCCGGGCCGGGCGGGCCGGTCGGCGCGGCGACCGTCACGATCACCGACGGCCGGACCACCACGACCACGACGACGAACTCCAGCGGCACGATCGGCGCCTGGTCGGTGCAGGGCCTGTCGACGCCGGCCAGCTACCTGGTGACGGTCTCCTTCGACGGGCTCAGCACCGAGTCGCAACTGGTCACCCTCGGCCCGGCGGGCAACGCCACCGTGAACCTGACGCTGCAGACCGGCGTGGTGTCACTCACCGGGACGATCACCGGCACCAACGACAGCGGTCAGATCGTCGGCCTGGGCGGGGCCACGATCACCGCGGCGGGCGCCGGCATCACCCGTACCGTCAGCACCCTCACCGCGACCGGCGTCGCCGGGAGCTACATCCTGCCCGACCTGCCCGCCGGCGCATACACGGTGACGATCTCCGCACCGGGGTACACGTCGCAGACCAGCGGGCTCACCCTCGTGCAGGGCACCTCGGCGCGCACCCTCTCGGCGCAGCTCACGCCGGCGACCGGCGTTGTCGCCGGTGTCGTCACCGGCACCGCGGTGAACGGTCAGGACCTCGGCGGCCAGGTCGGCGCGGGTCTGGTCCTGACGGGTCCGGCCAACACCTACAAGACGACCACGACCTCGGACCCGGCCGGCGGCTACACCTTCGACGGCGTCACCCCCGGCACCTACACGCTTACCACGTCGATGTTCGGCTTCGCCCCTGACACGGTGACGGTGACGGTGACCGCCGGTGGCACGACCACGATCAATCGCGACCTGACCTCGCTGATCGGCGGGGCGCTGCCGGCCACGGCGACGATCAAGGGAAGCGCGCAGGACGCCCGCACGCTCGGGCCGGTCAACCCGCCGGCCACCGGCACCGCGTCGCTCGGGAACGCGTGCTCGAGCGACGGCAAGGCGGACGGTGCGGCCCTGACGCAGTTCATGCTCATGGCGCAGGTGATGGTGATGCCACCCACGACCAAGAGCAACCCGAATCCCACGCCGATCTACTACTGCACCAACTTCGCCCCGACCGACACGTACACGCTGCCGGACAAGACGGTGAACCCGGACGTCCAGGGCATCTATCCGGGCCTGCAGACGGTGACGGTGAGCGCACCGGGCTACGAGGCCGCGCAGGTGAAGGTCACGGTGCCGCTGGCCGGCAGCGTCACCGCGCCGATCGCCTCGCTGTACCCGGCCCCGCAGCTCGTCGGTCAGGTGATCTCGAACAAGGACCTGCCCGCCGCCGCGACGTGCATCTGGGCCGTGCCGGGCCCGTCGGCGGCGAACCAGAGCGTCCCATCACCGACCACGCCGTACGGCTGCACCCAGTTGAGTGCCACCGCGCCGACGTCCTGCGAACCGCCAACCGGCGCCACCATGCCGGACGGTACCGCCTGCACGTACTTGGCGACACCCGGTGCGGGGGCTTACACGCTCATCCTGCCGGCGCACGGCGCTTACTGGGTGTACGCGACCTCCGCCAACCCCGACTACGAGACAGCCGGCGGCTTCGCCGTCGCGCCCCGCCTGCTCGGCTTCGGCCTCGGGCAGGTGCTGCCCTACAACTTCTTCCTGAACCGGTTCGGGCACCTGACGGTGCTCCTGC
>SCQZ01000348.1 GCA_004299665.1 Jatrophihabitans sp. | reverse complement strand
GACGGCCTGCTCAACCCGATCCACTGGCCCGAGCCCTTCGGCCTGGTGATGGCCGAGGCGCTCGCCGCCGGCGTCCCCGTGCTGGCGCACCCCCGCGGTGCCGCCCCCGAGATAGTCCAGTCCGGGCGCACCGGATTCCTGCCGGCCGACGAGGCCGGGCTGGTGGCGTCGGTGCCGCGGCTGGGCGAACTCGACCGCGCCGCGTGCCGGGCGGCCGCCGAGAGCCGGTTCAGCCTGGCGCGCATGGCGGCCGACCACGTGCGGCTGTACGAGCGGGTGCTGACGACGGGCACCGTCGCACAAGCCGCGGGGCGGTCGGCCCGGGGCTGTCGCCGGCCGCCCGGCAGGCGTACACCAACGAAGCACACACCGAGGAGATGAGCCCGATGCATCACGCCCAGACATGGAAGGTCGAGGTGTTCCTGGACGAGTCGGAGGGACGCACCCACGCCCGCGCCGAGCTGCGCAGCCGCGACCGCACCCTCACCGGCCGCGGAACGGCGCGCTGCCGCCCCGGCGACCCGGACGTTCCGGAGATCGGCGACGAGTTGGCGACCGCCCGCGCCCTGGCCGACCTGTCCCACCAGCTCATCGACGCCGCGATCACCGACGTCGCGTCGGTGGCGCAACGCGGCCAGTGGGCCGCCTCGTAGGGCCGCCTCGTAGGACCGCTGATCCGGGCCGCACAGCGGCCCGGATCACCGCACCGCCGGCTCGGCGGCGGCGATCGAGGACTGCACGGCGACGATGCGCTCGGTCTGCTGCCGGTCCAGCTCGGCGAGCCGGGACGCCTGGACGATCTCTGCGTCCGGGCCGGGGAAGACGATCACCTCGTGGTCACGGTCGGTCCACCGGACCCGGTAGGGCGGGCTCCCGTCCGGCCCCACCCCGACGATCTCCGCGCGCCGCGACGGCTCGCCCGTGACGTGACTGTGCACGAGCAACCAGTCGCCGATCGCTGCCTTCATGGCGGCCTCCTGTCCCCGTCGTGGATGCCTCCAGCTCACGACGGCGGCGCGCGGGGGCACAGGGTACAAAGGCCGGAGCTGTCCCGGGCCCGGTCGGGTGTCGAGCCCGAACGCATCGGCGTCCTAGGGACTTGCGACCCTATGTCCGCCGGGGCGGCGCACCGCATCGTTGACCGTACCGGCCGGGCGGGCGGCCCGACCGGCGCGTGGTCGCTCCGGTGGCGACAGGCGGTCGCGGTGCGTCGCCGGCGTGGGGGATGTCGTCACCGGGCGCCACGTCGAGGCCCGCGCGCGACAGGAGAGGTGACCGGATGACGGTGCACCGGCCACGGGCCGAGGATGCGGTGGCCGACGAACTGCGATCCCGCCTGGGCGACCTGTTCAGCGCGCAGCAGATCCAGGCGTGCGTCGCGGCCGCAGCGGCGGACCTGCGGGGATCGATCGCCTCGGAGAGCCTGCCGGAGATGACGACCCGGCTCGCGGTGGTGCGGCTGACCGGCCTCGGGATCGTCGAGGACGGCCGGTCGCCGGGAACGGGACGGGTCGCGCGGCGGGCCCCGGGCGGATCGCGGCGCGTCGGGCGGCAGGGGCACCGACCGGGGTGACCGACGGGCCGACCGCCGCGGCGGGAGCGTTCGTCGACGTCAGCGGCCCGCCTGCCTACGGCGCTGACCAGGTGACGGTGCTGCGCGGCTCCACCTTCTGCATCAGCGACCGCCACGGCGACATCCGGGCTAGGCACTCGGAGGGCATGTTCGTCCGGGACACCCGCATCCTGTCCGAGTGGGAACTGCGCGTCGACGGGCGCCGCACCGATGCGCTCGAGGTGTTCCGGGAGGCCGCCACCGACGCCGTCTTCGTCGGCCGGGTCCTGCCCGAGACCGGCCGGGCCGACAGCGCCCTGACGGTGGTGCGCAGCCGCGCGGTGCGCGAGGGCATGAGCGAGCGGATCACGGTTCACAACTACGCCGGGTGCCCGGCACGGGTCGAGGTCGCGCTGCGCGCCGACGCCGACCTGGCCGACCTGTTCGAGGTGAAGGAGGGGCGCGTGCAGGCCCGCGCCGTCCGGCGCAGCGCCCCGGTCGCGGGCACCCTGGAGGTGATGCGCGGCACCCGCGGCGTGATCATCAGCGCGGACGTCCCGGGCGAGCAGCCCGCGGGCGAAGGGCCGCCGCAGGGACTGCGCTGGCGGGTCACCGTGCCGGCGCGCGGGCAGTGGTCGGTGACGGTGCGGGTCACCGCGGTCGTCGACGGACTGCCGGTCCCGGTGCCGCCGCGGGAGCCGACCGCCTCGGACGCGGGCGGCCGGCAGCACGTCGGGCCGTTCGTCCGCACGCCGGACGCGGGGCTGGCGCGCACCCTGCGGCGCTCCGTCGAGGACCTGGACACGCTGCGCATCCACGATCCCAGCGCCCCGGGGCGGGCGGTGGTGGCCGCGGGCGCGCCGTGGTACATGGCACTGTTCGGCCGGGACTCGCTGCTCACCTCCTGGATGGTGCTGCCGCTCGATCCGGCGCTGGTGCTCGACACGCTGCACACGCTGGCCGACTACCAGGGCCGGCTGACCGATCCGGTCAGCGAGGAGCAGCCCGGCCGTATCCCGCACGAGGTGCGGTACGGTCCTGCGGCGCCATTGGGGTTCGGCGAGCGCAATGCCTACTACGGGACGGCCGACGCCACGTCGCTGTTCGTCGCGCTGGTGGGGGAGCTGCGGCGCTGGGGGCACGACGGCCCGCGGGTCCGCGCCCTGCTCCCGGCCGTCGACCGCGCGCTCGAGTGGGTGCAGCGCTACGGCGACACCGACGGCGACGGCTTCGTGGAGCAGGG
>SCQZ01000347.1 GCA_004299665.1 Jatrophihabitans sp. | reverse complement strand
GACCCGGCAGCCGCGGCCGGGCGAGCAGACACGCCCACCACAGCCCGAACCACCAGCAAGATCAACACGCTGAAGCGACATCATCTTCAGCACGGACTTGAATATCCGGGGTTAGCGTCGCGCAACCGGTGCAGGCCGTCGGCCATCGCGACCAGGACGAGGACCACCAGCGCGAGCACCGCGACGGTCAGCGCACCGAGGTGCGGCGCCGCGAGGAGCAGCAGCAGCGCGACGGCCGCGCCGGCCCACCGCGGCCAGGCCACCACGCGCCACACCACGGCCTTGAACGCCGCGTGTCCCGCCAGGTACAGCGCAACCCCTCCCAGCGCGAGCCAGCCGACGGTAAGCGAGCCCCGCCGGTGCGGGTCCGCGAGCACGACCTCGTCGGCCGCGGCGCTGACGACGATCCCGGCGACGATCAGCGGATGCACCCGGTGGAAGGCGTCGCGGGCGAGGCGGCCGGGATCGCCGGACTGCTCGATGCGGCGGGAACTGTCCTCGGCGGTGCGGTCGAAGTAGATCCACCACAGCGCCGCGCTCCCGGCGAACGCGATAGCGAACGCGGCCAGTTCCGCGGCCGAGGGCGAGCCCAGCCCGGCCAGCCGGGCGCCGGTCACCACGATCGACTCACCCAGCGCGATGAGCACGAAGCCCTGGCAGCGCTCGGCGAAGTGGGCCCCGCTGATCGTCCACTCGGTCGTCGCGGAGCGCCCGAGACCGGGGAAGCGGAAGCCGGCCCCGGCCGCGGCCAGATCGATCACCACCGCGAGCGCCCACAGGCCGGCCCGGGGTAGCCGTGCGCGAGCGCACCGACGATCACGACCGCCCCGCTGAGCGCCGACCAGCACAGGATTCGCGCGAAGTTGCGTCGCAGGGCGTCACGGAGGACGGCGACCAGGAACAGCGCGCGCCCCACCTGGACGCCGACGTAGACGCCTGCCACCAGCATCCCGCGGTCGGAGAACGCCCGGCCCAGCCCGGCGGCGAGTACCAGGCTGGCCAGCATCACCGCCAGCAACATCAGCCGCACCGGCATCCGGCCGGGGTCCAGGAAGTTCGCGGCCCAGGTCGTGTACACCCAGACCTGCCACACCATCGCGAGCAGCACCAGCGCGTACAGGGCGCCGCGCCAGTCCTGCTCGGCGACCAGCAGGTGCGACAGTTGCGTGATCGCGAAGACGTAGACCAGGTCGAAGAACAGTTCGACGGTGCTCACCGATCCGTCTTCGGCGCGCAGGATCGGCAACGGTCGGGCAGACTCCACGACAGGGAACCTATCGACCGAAAGGGCACCGGATGCGACGATTCGCCGCGCGCCTCGCCGCCCTGGCCACCGCACTGGCCTGCGTCGTGGCAACGCTCACGCTCGCGACCAGCCCCGCGGGGGCCGCGCCGCAGTACCCGGTGCCGTATGACTTCCTGCCGTCTGCCGTCGTCGCGGGTGTGAACTTCACGGCCGACCCGCCCGGCGCGAACGACTGGAACTGCCGGCCCGGCGCGGCCCACCCGCGCCCGGTGGTGCTCGTCCACGGGCTCACCGGCGACAAGACGACCAACTGGCAGACCTACGCCCCGCTGCTCGCGAACAACGGCTACTGCGTCTACGCGCTCACCTACGGCCGGTCGCCGCTGCTGCCCGCCCCGTACGACGAGGCGTTCGGCGGCCTGGTGCCGATGCAGCAGAGCGCGCGGCAACTGCACGCGTTCGTCGCGAAGGTGCTCGCAGCCACCGGCGCGTCGCAGGTCGACATCGTCGGGCACTCCGAGGGCACCGTGATGCCCGACTACTACGCCAAGTTCCTCGGTGGCGCCCGGTACATCCACGCGTACGTCTCCCTGGCGCCGCTCTGGCACGGCACCAGCCCGCTCGGCCTGGCCACCCTGGCGGCGCTCGGGACGCCGTTCGGGGTGACCCCGGCGACGTTCACCCTGCTGGCGCCGGTGTGCGGCTCGTGCGCGCAGTTCCTGTCCGGATCGCCGTTCATGACGGCGGTGCGGTCCGGCGGCACACCCGCGGTGCCGGGCATCGCGTACACCAACATCGTCACCCGCTACGACGAGTTGGTGCAGCCCTACACCAGCGGCATCCAGGCCGGCATGACCAACGAGGTCGTGCAGGACCACTGCCCGCTGGACCTCAGCGAGCACTTCGAGATCGCCGCCGACCCGGTGGCTGCGGCGCTGGTGCTCAACGCGCTCGACCCGGCGCATCCGCGGCCCGTTCCCTGTCGGCCGGTGCTGCCGTTCGTGGGCACCTGAGGCCGGCCGTCTGGGAGACTGGCGGTGTGCTGCGCACCGAGGCCGCCGTCGACGTCACCGCGATCCGGGACAACGTCGCGACCCTCAAGGCGGGCACCGTCGCGGAGGTGATGGCCGTCGTCAAGGCCGACGGGTACGGGCACGGGTTGATCGGCGCCGCGCAGGCGGCCCGTGCCGGCGGGGCTACGTGGTTCGGCACGGCGACCCTCGACGAGGCGATCGTGCTGCGGGAGGCCGGCTTCACCGAGCACGTGCTCGGGTGGCTGTGGACCCCGGGCGAGTCGGAGACGGTCCGCAGCGCGCTGCGGGCGGGCATCGACGTGTCGGTCAGCAACAACTGGCAGTTGGAGACGGTGCGGCTGGCGGCCTCGGACACGGCCCGCATCCATCTGAAGATCGATACCGGGCTGTCGCGCAACGGCGCGACGGCGGCGGACTGGCCCGCCCTCGTCGCCGCCGCGGCCAGTGCGCAGGCCGCCCGGGAGGTCGAGGTCGTCGGCATCTGGAGTCACTTCGCGTACGCCGACGAGCCAGGGCACCCGACCATCGGGCGCCAGATCGCCGCGTTCCGCGAGGCGCTGGACGTCGCCGCGCGGGCGGGCATCACGCCGCAGGTCCGGCACCTGGCGAACTCCGCGGCCACCTTGACCCTGCCCGAGGCGCACTTCGACCTGGTCCGGCCGGGCATCGCGGTCTACGGCCTGAGCCCGATGCCGGGCCGCCAGGACTTCGGCCTGCGGCCGGCGATGACGCTGCGGGCCGCGGTGGCCGGGGTGAAACGGGTGCCGGGCGGCGCGGGCGTCTCCTACGGGCACACCTACACCACCGGTCGCGAGACGACCCTGGCGCTCGTCCCGCTCGGCTACGCCGACGGCATCCCGCGCCGGGCGACGAACGCCGGGCCGGTCATGATCAACGGGTCGCGCTTCACGATCAGCGGGCGGGTGTGCATGGACCAGTTCGTCGTCGACGTCGGCGACCTGCCCGTCGTCTCCGGCGACGCCGTCACGCTGTTCGGACCGGGTTCTCACGGCGAACCCACGGCGCAGGACTGGGCCGAGGCCGTGGGCACGATCCACTACGAGATCGTCACGCGCGTCGGTCCGCGGGTGCCGCGGACGTACGTCGGGCAGCTGTGATGCACCACGGCCCGGGCCGGCCGATGGGGCCCCGGATCCCGCTGACCCCGCAGCAGCGCGAGGCGCTGTCCGGCCCGGACTTCGTGCTGCCCCAGGCGTCCGACACGTTCGAGCTGGGCCGGCGGCTGGCGGCGGTCCTGCGGGCCGGGGACCTGCTCGTGCTCACCGGTCCGCTCGGGGCGGGCAAGACCGCGCTGGTGCAGGGCATCGGCGCCGGCCTCGGTGTCGGCGGCACGGTCGTCTCGCCGACGTTCGTGATCGCGCGGGTGCACCGGGGGCCGCTGCCGCTCGTGCACGTGGACGCGTACCGGCTGCGCTCGATGGCCGAGGTGGACGACCTGGACCTGGACGTGGACGCCGCCGACGCGGTCACCGCCGTCGAGTGGGGCGCGGGGCTGGTCGAGCAACTGTCCGACGCGCACCTGGAGATCGCGATCGACCGCGCCGAGGTGGGCGAGGAACGGTACGTCCGGCTCTTCCCGCACGGCGGCGACTGGGCCGAGCGCGTCGCGTCCCTGCGCTGACGCGGCAGGCGGCCAAGTAGGCTCGGCTCCCGTGCTCGTCCTCGCTCTCGACACCTCCTCGGCGGCGGTCACCGCCGGGATCGTCGAGGTGGACGACCACCTGATCGGTGAGCGGGCGGGCCATGTCCGGATCAACGCGCGCGGGCACGGCGAGCTGCTGGCCCCGGGCATCGCCGCGTGCCTGGCGGACCTGGGCATCGGGCCGGGTGAGCTGTCCGCGATCGTCGCGGGCACCGGGCCGGGCCCGTACACGGGGCTGCGGGTGGGTCTGGTGACGGCCGCGATGATGGCCGAGACGCTCGGCATCCCGACGTACGGTGTGTGCTCCCTCGACGCGATAGCCCACGCGGCTGCGCACCACGGTGACCCGGTTCCGGAGGGCGATCTCGTCGTCGTCGCCGACGCGCGGCGCAAGGAACTGTACTGGGCCCGCTACGACCGGGCCGGCCACCGGATCCACGGCCCGGACGTCTGCCGCCCCGCGGACCTGCCGCTCGGCGGGGTCGTCGCGGCGGCCGGCGCAGGAGCCGGCCTCTACGACCTCGGCCTGCCGCGGCTCGACGTCGACGACTCCCCCGCACCCGCGGCGCTGGTGGCGCTCGCCGCGGGCCGCATCCGCGCCCACGCCCCGTCCGAGACACTCGCCCCGCTGTACCTGCGGCATCCCGACGCGGTCGCACCCGGGGCGCCCAAGCCGGTCACACCGTGATGACCGTCAGCATCGTGGCGATGACCGCCGCGCACGTCGACGCGCTGATGCCTCACGAGCGCGAGATGTTCGGAACCGAGGCCTGGTCGGCGAACGCCTACCGCCAGGAGATCGCGGACACCGAACTGCGGCACTATGTCGCGGCCGTCGACGGCGCCGGCGCGATGTTGGGCTGGGCCGGTGTGATGGTGATCGGCGAGACCGCGCAGATCCTCACCGTCGGCACGGTTCCGCAGTACCGGCGCCGCGGCGTCGCCAGGACACTCGTGGCCGATCTGTTGCAGCACGCGCGGGACCGCCGCGCGAGCGAGGTGTTCCTGGAGGTGCGGGTCGACAACGACGCCGCCCGCGCGCTGTACGCCGCGGCGGGGTTCACCGAGATCGCGGTGCGCAAGGGTTACTACGACCGCGGGCGCGTCGACGCCGTGGTGATGAGGCGCGATGTCTGACGAGCCGGTCGTCCTCGGGATCGAGACCTCCTGCGACGAGACCGGTGTCGGGATCGTGCGAGGCACCACGCTGCTCGGGGCGTCGCTGGCCAGCAGCGTCGACGAGCACGCCCGTTTCGGGGGCGTGGTGCCCGAGGTCGCCAGCCGCGCGCACCTGGAGGCGATGATCCCGACGATCCGCCGCGCGCTGGAGGCGGCGCACCTGCGCGCCGCCGACG
>SCQZ01000346.1 GCA_004299665.1 Jatrophihabitans sp. | reverse complement strand
GCTCACCAGCGCCTACGACATGGCGCTGGTGCTGCGGGCGGCACTGGCGATGCCGCGGTTCGTCGCCTACGACCGGATGCCCACCGCGACCCTGCCCGCGCAGCCCGGCATCCTCGACGCCCGGACGCTGCAGAACCAGAACGCCTACCTGTTCGCGCACGTCCCCGGCGCGCTGGTCGCCAAGACCGGGTTCACCGACGCAGCCCAGCACACCTTCGCCGGCGCCTTCGAGCAGGGCGGCCGGCGCCTGGGGGTGATCCTGCTGCGCGCGCAGCGCTACCCGCTCGACCAGTGGCAGCAGGCGCAGCGGTTGGCCGACTGGGGATTCGCGCTGCCCGCCGGCGACCAGGTGGGGACGCTGGTCGCGCCGCGTCCGGCGGACCCGGCGCCGCCCGCGCGGTCCTCGCCGCGGCCGGCCGCGGCGGCACCGGGGCGCGACCCGGTGACGGGGCATACCTGGTGGCCCGCCGGCGGCGGAGTCGCCGTGGTGCTCGCGCTGGCGGCCGCCTGGACGCTGCGGGAGCGGCGCTCGGGCCGGCGGGCGCGGCTACCCGCTCCCGGGCAGGTCGGCCGGTAGCAGCGCGAATCCCTCGGCCGCCGCGGCCGCGCGCAGCGACCGGTCGAACGCCGCGAACGTCGTGCAGTCCGGAACCGCGGCGCGAACCGCCGTGGCGCTGGCCAACTGGATGGCGTCATAGGCTCGCAATCCGTGCACCGCGCACGCCCGTGCCGCGCCGTCGAGGATGGCCGCGGTCACCGCGACGACGGTGAAGCGCGCGGCCGTGGTCGGGTCACCGAAGAAGTCTGCCTCGAAGTCGGCGGTGAGGACCGTCGCGTGGCCGGAGGACAGCTCGCCGGCCCGTTGCTTGCGCCAGATCGCCGCGGGTACCTCCACACGCGCGAGTACCGACACGAGAAGGTCGCGCGACCGTCGGACCGTCTGGTGGCCGTCCTCGTCCGCGTACAGCTTGACGATCGCCGACGAGTCCGCGAACGCCGTCATTCCCGCCCGTTGCTCACCAGGTCGGCCAGCCGCCTACCGGTGCCCGCGGCCCTGCGTGCGGTCGCCACCGCCCGTGATGACGGCCGCGCGCCCGCCCGCGGAGCGATGTCGGCCAGCAGCCCGGCGGCGGCGAGGCGCTCTCGCACGCGCTGCGCGTCGGCCCCTGCGAGGTCGGGGTTCGTCGCGGCATCGAGGACCGCGACCACGAATCCGTTCACGCTCGTGCCCCGAGCATCGGCGGCGAGCCGCAACCGCGCAACCAGGTCGTCGTGGAGACGGATGGTCAGCTGTGTCATGCGTTCATGCTAGCAGGCATGCAGGCACTCAGAGCCGCGCGGCGAGGACGTAGACGGCCCGGTCGCTGCTGCGGCCGTCGGTGGCGTAGCGGCGCGTCATCTCGGCGGCGTCGGCGAGGTCGGTGACGGCGAATCCGCACCCGGCGAGCAACGCGGCGGCCTGCCCGACGGAGGCGGGGAACGTGACCGGCTCGCCGATGAGGCGCACCGAGCCGATCCCGGCGCGGCGCAGCGAGTCGACCGGGCGCCACCCGGCGAGGTGGTCGAGCCAGTCCATGGCGAGGACCGATCCCGAGCCGCACACCTCCCGCAGCGTGCCGAGCGTGGCGGTTATCGCCTCGCGGGACAGGTACATGCTCACGCCCTCCCACACCACGAACGTGCGCGCCCCGACGGAGAAGCCGGCGTCGAGCAACCGCTCGGCCAGCGAGTCGACCCGGAAGTCGATCTCGACCCGGCGGATCGCGGTGGGGCCGAACAGCTGCCGGTTCGCCGCGACGATCCCGGCCTTGCGCCGGGACAGCGGTGCGAGGTCGACCTCGTGCACGGGACGCCCGGCCAGCAGGTCCGCGAACCGGTAGGCGCGGCTGTCGTAGCCGGCGCCGAGCAGCACCACCTGTTCGGCCCCGTCGCGCAGTTCGGCCGTCAGGTGATCGTCGATGAAGCGGTGCCGGCACAGCACGTACGTGGACATGCCGGCCAGTTCGTGGCGCTCGGACAGCCGCACCACCGGGCCGCCCGCCGCCAGCGCCCGCAGCAGCCTGCGGTACGGCGGCGTCAGGAAGACCGACGCGAACGCGTCGGTCACGATGCGCTGGGCCGCCGGGCGCCGCAGCTCCAGCGCCCGGGCGAGCGTGGTCCACTGGGCCGTGGTGCTGGGCCGTTCGCTGGTGTGCAGGTCGCGGGGGAGCAGGCCGGCGCGCATGGATCGACCATAACCAGGCCGGCCCGCCGGCGACACCGGCGGCGCAGCACGCGGCGTGCGACAGTGGTGCCATGACGAACAAGCGCTGGCGCGACCTGGACCCCCGCCTGCGTCAGGCCATCCTGGTGGGCGCGGCGTTCGACACCGGCTTGAAGGTCGCCGCCCTAGTGGACCTGTCCCGGCAGCCGCGCGCGGCGGTGCGCGGCCCCAAGCTCGTGTGGGCCGTGGCGCTGGCCGTGGTCAACTCCGGGGGTGTGCTGCCCCTGGTGTACCTGCTGCGCGGGCGACGCCTGGGCTGAACCCGTGGTGGGATGGGCCGATGCGGATCGTGGTGGCGCTGGGCGGCAACGCGCTGCTCGAGCGCGGTGAACGTCCCGAGGCCGGCATCCAGCAGCACCACGTCCGCCAGGCCGCCGAGGCGCTGGCCCCGCTGACGGCCACGCACGAGGTCGTGCTCTGCCACGGCAACGGGCCGCAGGTGGGGCTGCTCGCCGTGCAGAGCGGCGCCGACCCCGACCTCGCGCACCCCTATCCGCTGGACACCCTCGGCGCCCAGACCCAGGGGATGATCGGCTACTGGCTCGCGCAGGCGTTGCGCGGCGCCGGCGCGCGCCGGCCGGTGGCCGCCCTGGTCACCCAGACCGTCGTCGACCCGGACGACGGCGCGTTCGCGCACCCGACGAAGTTCATCGGGCCGGTCTACGACGAGGCGCAGGCCGCCCGGATGGCCGCGCGCCACGGCTGGACCGTCGCGCCGGACGGCCCGGGCGGGCAGGCGTGGCGGCGGGTGGTGCCCTCGCCGCGGCCGGTGCGGATCGTCGAGTTGGAGCAGGTCGCCCACCTGCTGCGCGGCGGCGCCGCCGTGATCTGTGCCGGGGGCGGCGGCATCCCGGTGGTCGAGGACGGGAACGGCCGGCTGTGCGGCGTCGACGCCGTCGTCGACAAGGACCTCACCGCCGCCCTGCTCGCGCAGCGGTTGGACGCCGACCGGCTGGTGGTGCTGACCGACGTCCCGGCCGTGATGAGCGAGTTCGGCACGCCGCGGGCCGCGCCGATCGCCCGGCTGCGGGTCGCGGACCTCGACGAGTCCCGCTTCCCCGCCGGATCGATGGGCCCCAAGATCGCGGCGTGCCGCCAGTTCGTCGGCGCCACCGGCCGCCCGGCCGTCGTCGGCGCGCTCGGGCAGGCCGCGGCGGTCCTGGCCGGCACCGCCGGCACGGCGATCGTGCCGTGATCGCGGCACGGCCCGGATCGCTCAGGCCGGGTCGCGGCGGATCGGGCAGGTCATGCAGCGCGGCCCGCCCCGTCCCCGGCCCAGTTCGCTGCCCAGAACGGTGACGACCTCGATGCCGTGCTTGCGCAGCATGGTGTTGGTGGCCACGTTGCGGTCGTAGCCGAGCACCACGCCGGGGGCGATCGCGAGGTAGTTGGTGCCGTCGTCCCACTGCTCGCGCTCCACCGCCCGCGCGTCCGCGTCGACCGCGAGCAGGGTGAGCGACTCCACCTCGAGCGCGGCGGCCAGCGCACCCCACAGGTCCTCGTTGCGGTGCACCTCGAGCCCGCCCGGCTCCTGCGCGGGGGTCACCGTCCACGAGCGCAACGCGGCATCGAGGTACGGGTAGAGCACGAAGGTCGCGCGGTCGACCATCGTCATGGCCGTGTCCAGGTGCATCATCGCGTGGGAACGCGGCAGTTCCAGGGCGACGACGGTGTGCGCCTGCCCCGCCGCGAACAGCGCCTGGGCGAGTTGCTCGACGGCCATCGGGGCGGTCCGCTCCCCCATGCCGACCAGTACGACGCCGCCGCCGAGCACGTGCACGTCGCCGCCCTCGATGCTGGCCCGCAACTGGCGCTGGTCCGTGTCGCCGAACAGGACCGGGAAGCTCGCGTCGGCGAACAGCGGGTGGAACCGGTACACGGCGCGGTGGTGCAGCGTCTCGCGCCGCCGCGCCTGCTTGGCCATGGTGTTGACCGTGAGCGCGTCGTAGATCCAGCACGAGGTGTCCCGCTGGAACAGCGAGTTCGGCAGCGGCGGCAGCAGGAAGTCGTCGGCGGTGAGCACGTCCCAGGTGAGGCTGCGGGCCCGCATCGGGTGCAGGTCCTCCTTGAGCACGCCGCCGACGAGGTGGTCGGCCAGGGCCGGGCCGTCGAGGTCGTCCAGCAACTCGCGCAGCGGTCCGACCAGGCTGGGCCCGAGCATGTCGGGGGTGCACAGCCGGTCCAGGACGAACGCGCGCCCGTGCGGGACGTCCAGCGTCTGGGCCAGCAGGTGGGCGAAGTAGTGGACCTCTACACCCCGCTCCCGCAGCGCCTCGGCGAAGACGTCGTGCTCCTCCTTGGCCTTCTTCGCCCACATCACGTCGTCGAAGAGCAGTTCGGCGATGTTGCGGGGGGTGAGCCTGCTCAGTTCCAGGCCGGGACGGTGCAGGACCGCAGCGCGCAGCGTGCCCACCTCGGAATGGACGCCGAACTCAGTGGGGATCGCGGCGGCGGCCATGTCACGACGGTAGGCCGGGTCGCGGCCCGGACCCAGGGCCGTACGTCCGCACCCCGGCGGGGCTTTCGCCGGAGGCCGTGCGGCGCGCCGCCTGGGACCATGGACGCATGGGCTGGGTGCGCCGCCACGGCGTGACGTTGTTCGCGGCATCGTCGACCGGCCTGCTGGCCGCGGGGGTGCTCGCCTGGCTGCTGCACGGGGGGACGGTCGCGGATGTCCTCTGGGCGGCGGCAGCGGTCCTCGGGCTCGGCTACTCGCTCTGGCTGCTGGGCGCGGCGTTGCGGCGGCGCGAGCCGAGCGTCGACGTCGTCGCCGTGCTGGCGCTGGCCGGCGCGCTGGCGGTGGGCGAGCCGTTCGCGGGGGCGATGATCGCGGTGATGCTCGGGACCGGCCGGCTGCTGGAGGCCAGGGCCGACGCGCGGGCGCGGCGCGACCTGAGCATGCTGGTGCAGCGGGCACCGGGAACGGCCCGCCGCCGGGTCGGCGACGCGGTGGTCGAGGTGCCGGTCGATGCGATCGCCGTGGGGGACCGGGTGGTCGTGGCCGCGGGCGAGGTCGTCCCGGCCGACGGGCACCTGCTGACCCGCGCCGTGCTGGACGAGTCCGCGCTGACCGGCGAGGCGCTGCCGGTCGAGCGCGAGGTCGGCGAGGACGTGCGCAGCGGCGTGGTCAACGCCGGAGGGCCGGCCGAACTGCTCGCGACGACCACCGCGGCGCACTCGACCTACGCGGCGGTCGTGCGCCTCGTCGAGCAGGCGCAGGCGTCCTCGGCGCGCTTCGTGCGGCTGGCGGACCGCCTGGCGGTCGTCTTCGTGCCGGCCGCCCTGGCCCTCGCGGCGATCGCGTGGGCATGGTCGGGCGACGCGGTCCGCGCGGTCGCGGTCCTGGTGGTGGCCACCCCCTGCCCGCTGCTGCTGGCCGCACCCATCGCGATCATGTCCGGGCTGTCCCGCTCCGCCCGGGCGGGTGTGATCATCAAAGGCGGCGGCGCGCTGGAACGCCTCGCGGACGGGCGGGTGGTCCTGTTCGACAAGACCGGCACGCTCACCGTGGGCCGGCCCCAGGTGACCGGCGTCGTGGCGGGCGAGGACGTCCCCGCGGCGGAGGTGCTGCGGCTCGCCGCGTCCCTCGACCAGTTGTCGGCGCACCCCCTGGCCGCCGGCATCGTGACCGCGGGGGCCGTCGGCGACGTGCCGCTGCCGCTCCCGGACGAGGTCGAGGAGGTCGCCGGGTACGGCATCCAGGGCCGCGTCGCGGGCCGGGCGGTGCGCCTGGGGAAGCTGGCGTTCATCGCCGGGGACGAGCCGCCGGCATGGGCGCTGCGGGTGCGGCGCCGCGCCGAGTCGGACGGCTCGCTGGCCGTCTACGTCGGCATCGACGGGCGCCCGGCGGGTGCGGTGCTGTTGCAAGATCCCATCCGTCCGGACGCCCGCCGGATGGTCCGTGCGCTGCGCGCCTCCGGTATCGGGCGGGTGGTGCTGCTCACCGGCGACCGGGCCGACGTCGCCGACGCCGTGGGCCACCTCGTCGGCGTGGACGCCGTGCTCGCCGACCACGACCCGGGCGCGAAGCTGGCCGCGGTGCAGCGGGAGTCGGCCGCCGCGCCGACGATCATGGTCGGCGACGGCATCAACGACGCACCCGCGCTCGCCGTCGCCGGGGCCGGGGTCGCGCTCGCGGCCCGCGGCGCCACCGCCTCGTCCGAGGCTGCGGACGTCGTGCTGACGGTCGACCGCGTCGACGCCCTCGCCGACGCCATCCTCATCGTGCAGCGCGCCCGGCGGATCGCCTGGTGGGCCGTCGGGGTCGGGATGGCCGCGTCGCTCGCGGCGATGGCGGTTGCCGCGCTCGGCTTCCTCCCCCCGGCCGCGGGGGCCCTGGCGCAGGAGCTGATCGACGTCCTCGCCATCGCGATCGCGCTGGTCGCGGTGCTCCCGGCACGCACCCACACGGTGACGCTGTCCAGCGATGACGTCGCGACCGCGCAGCGGCTGCGGGCCGAGCACGAGGCCGTCCTGCCCGTGGTCGAGGAGATCCGCACCGTCGCCGACCGGCTCTCGACCGCACGCCCCGACCTCGGCCCGGCCCGGCGGCTGGCGCAGCGCGTGCAGGACGAGGTCCTGCCGCACGAGGCGAGCGACGAGGCGGTGCTCGTGCCGCTCGTCGAGCGTGCATTGGACAGCACCGAGGTCACGGCGGCGCTGAGCCGCACGCACGCCGAGATCGCGCACCGGGTCGCCCGGCTGCGGC